>NZ_JBFAJA010000052.1:62817-99971 GCF_040654975.1 Dactylosporangium sp. NPDC050588
TCCTGCCGTGCCAGCCGCTCCTGTACCTTCAGCCACCCCCCGGCCGTCGCCGTCTCCACTGACCCCGGCTCGCTCGGCGTCACCTCCGTCGGCCCCGACCGGCCCCGGTGCGCTTCTCTCACCCGCGCCCGGGCCGTCGCCGCCTCCACTGCTCGCGGCCCGCCCGGCGTCACCCGGATCCGCCCCGACCCGCTCCGGTGCGCTTCCCCCAGCCGCCGCCCGGCCGCTGTCGTGCCGCCCAGCAGCGACTCCCTCGGCCGCGACTCCCTCGGCCGCGACCAGCCCGGCGCCGACCCGCTCGGCCGCGCGCTCGTCGTCGTCGGCTCGGCCCGGAGCGGCGGCGGCCAGGTCCGATGTGGTGGCGGCCAGGTCCGACGTGGTGGCGGCCAGGTCCGATGTGGTGGCGGCGCGGCCAGTTGTGGCGGTGGTGCGGCCGGTGGCGGCGGCGCGGTCCCATGTGGCGGCGGGGCGGTCGGTGACGGCGGCGGGGCGGTCGGTCGTGGCGGCGGTGAGGGCGGCGCGGGCGTCGGCGAGCGAGGCGACGTGGCCGGCCCGGTCAGCCAGGCACCAGCGGATCTCCGCGAGGAGCCGGTGCGCGTCGGAGACCTCCGCCGGGTCCGACGCGCGGCGCAGCCAGTCCGCGGCGTGCCGCTCCGCGACCGTGAACCGGCCCGCCACGAACGCGGCGAGCGCGCCGGCCCGGAGCAGCTCCCGGCGGTCGGCCGCCGACGGGGTGCCCGCGTCAGGGGCGCGCAGGCCGAGGTGGACCAGGTCCAGGGCGGCGTCCGGCAGGCCGGCGGCCAGGTTGGCGTGCGCTCCCCGTACAGCAGCGGCAGACGCCTCATCGAGACGGCCCAGCGCCGCGGCGTGCCTGGCCAGGGCGGCGTCGTCGCCCAGCTCGACGGCGAGGGTCCGGGCCAGGCCGTGCACCCGGGCCCGCTCGCTCGGCAACGCGCTGCCGGCCAGGGCGTCCCGCAGCAGCGGGTGCCGGAAGCGCAGTGGACCCGCGGGGGCCAGGTCAGGGGCGATGACCAGCATCCCGAGGTCCAGCAGGCGGCGCAGGGCCGGCTCGATCTCGCCCTCGCAGACGTGCACGAGGACGTCGGTCTCGACCGGGTCGCCGAGCAGCGCCGCGGCGCGGGCCACCCGCCCGACCAGCGCCGGCTCGCCCGCCAGGGGCTCGACCAGCAGGCCGGCGACGTGCGCGGGCAGCGTCGCCCCGGCCTGGTCGCCGCGGGCGGTGACGGCGCCGGCCAGGTCGCCGCGGGCGGTGAGGAGCTCGGTCAGCCAGAAGGGGTTGCCGCCGGTGCGGGTCAGCATCGCCCGGACGGTCTCCGGCGGCGGCGCGGCGCCGCGGTGCGCCTCGATCAGCTCGGCGGTCTCGCGCGCGTCGAACGGCGCCAGGTGGACCCTGACCACCGACGGCGCGCCGCCGAGCCGGCGCAGCGTGCGGGCGGCGGCCGGCGCGAACGCGGCCTCCTGCGGCGGCCGGCTCGTCACCAGCAGCAGCGCGGGCAGCGCGGCGGCCGCGGCGAGCTCGCCGATGAGCGTGAGGCTGGCCGGGTCGAGGTCGTGCAGGTCCTCGACGACGAGGACGCCGCAGCGCCCGTCGAGCAGCCGGCGGACCACGTCGACGGCGGCGCGCAGCATCGCGGCGGGCGCCAGCCGGGTGCCGCCGCCCGGGGCGGGGGAGCGCTGCGCGAGCTCGGCCGGCACGCCGCCGTCGAGGGGGTGACCACTGAGGACGGACGCCAGCCAGTCGTGCGGTGCCGCGCCGAGGGTACGGGCGGCGCCGGCCAGCACGACCGGTGGCGGCGGGTCGAGGCGGTCGAGCGACTCGGCGACGAGCCTGCTCTTGCCGCTGCCGGCCTCGCCGGTGACCAGCACGACCCGGGGCGCGGACGGGGCCGGGGACGCCGGCCGTCCCGTCGCGGGCAGGCCGGTCGGGGGCTTCAGGGGCTGCAGGGTCTTCCAAGCACCCGTGATCTCGGCGAGCTCCAAGGCTCGTCCGATGAACGGGGTGGCGGGCATGCGGCCACGATACGCACAAGTGCGTACAGACGCTGTGTGTGTCGATCGGGGACGCTGGCGGGCATGGAAGAGTCGCAGCCGCGCCCCCTGACGCTGGAATGGGCCGCCCGGACCGAGGTCGGGATGGTCCGCAGCACCAACCAGGACTCGATGTTCGCCGGTGGCAGGCTCCTCGCCGTCGCCGACGGCATGGGCGGGATGGCCGCCGGCGACGTCGCCAGCCGGCTGGCGATCGAGGCGATGACCCCGCTGGATGAGGAGTTCGCCGGCAGTGACCTGCTGACCGCCCTGCGCACCGCCGTCTCCGACGCCAACCGGCGCATCCGCGACGAGGTCGAGGCGGACCCGGAGAAGCAGGGCATGGGCACGACCCTGACCGCGATCCTGTTCTCCGGCGACCGGGTCGGGCTCGTCCACATCGGCGACTCCCGCGCCTACCTGCTGCGCGGCGAGGAGTTCTCGCAGGTGACCCGCGACGACACCTACGTGCAGATGCTCGTCGACGAGGGCCGCATCACGCTCGACGAGGCCGCGACCCACCCGCAGCGGTCCCTGGTCAGCCGGGTCCTGCAGGGCCAGCCGACCGACCCGGTCTACTCGGTGGTCCCGGCGCGGGCCGGCGACCGCTACCTGCTGTGCAGCGACGGCCTGTCGGGCGTGCTGCGGGCGGAGACGATCGAGGAGGTCCTGCGCGAGTACGACGACGTCGGCGAGTGCGCCGACCGGCTCGTCGACCTCGCGATGCGCGGCGGCGGACCGGACAACATCACCGCGGTCGTCGGCGACATCGTGGGCGACGACGTGCCCGAGCGGAGGGGCCTGCGGCACCGGCTGCGGACGTGGCTCGGCCGCGACGAGGTCAACGGCGCGCGGCTGCCGGCCTGACCGCCGCCGGGATCCGGACGGCGTCCGGGGTCCACGCGGCGACCCGCTCGGCGGCGGCCACGGTCACGCGGTCCGGGGTCAGCCGCAACAGGGTCCGCACCATCGCGCCGGTGAGCCGGCCGCGCGCACCGGCGAGCCGGCCGACCTGCCACGACCGCCGTGCGACGGCGGCCACCCGGGGGCGGCGCTGCTGGTCGTACACCTCGAGCGCGACGGAGACGGGAGCACCCTTCGGCAGCAGGAGCGCCAGGGTCACGGCATCCTCCAGGGCCTGGCAGGCGCCCTGACCGAGGTTGGGCGTCATGGCGTGCGCCGCGTCGCCGACCAGCGCCACCCGCGTGCCGAAGCGCATCGGGGCGACCGGGTGCAGGTCGAGCAGCGGGTGGTGGGACAGCTGGCCGGGGGCGGTCGCGGCGAGCAGGCGGGGGATCGGGTCGTGCCAGCCGGCCAGGGCGCCGGTGAGCTCGGCGAGCTGCTCGGCCGGTGCGCCGGTGCGCGGCGGGCCGGGCGCGGCGGCGTACCAGTAGACGGTGCCCGGACCGGTCGGCGCGTACCCGAAGCGCCAGCCCTTCGGCCCGGTGGTCTCACCGCCGCCGTCGACGTCGCCCTGGACGACGGCCCGCCACGAGACCTGGCCGCTGTCGCGGATGCGGACCTGCGGGGCGTACGCGGCGCGGACCGCGCTGCGGATGCCGTCGGCGCCGACGATCAGGTCGGCGTCCAGGGCCTCGACCCCGGCGACCCCGGTGACGTGATGTCCCGTGTGGACGGTCGCCGGCAGGCCGTCGAGGAGGATCTCGTGCAGGTCGGCGCGGTGCAGCACGACCGGCGGCTCGGGCAGCCGGACCCGGCTGAGCGGGCGGCCGTCCCAGGCGCGCAGCCCGCCGCCGTGGATCCGCCCGCCGGCCCGCTCGACGGCGTCGCCGACGCCCAGGTGGTGCAGCGCCCGCATCGCGTTGGGCCACAGGGAGATGCCGGCACCGACCTGGGACAGGTCCGGCCGCCGCTCGAGCACCGTGACGTCCCAGCCCTGCCGTCCGAGCCCGCGGGCGGTCGCCAGCCCGCCGATACCGCCGCCCACCACGATCGCGCGCATGGCCGTCTCCTTCCGATTTCCGTCTTCCGACTGCCGACTTCGTTGGAATTGCTACAGGTGTAGTAACTCCAACGAAGACGCTACACCTGTAGCATCGCCGTGTGAACGTTCGTGACGCGGATCGCAAGACGCTCCTGGCCGACGCCGCGATCGAGGTGCTCGGCACCGGCGGGGTCCGGGCGCTGACCCACCGGGCCGTCGACACCGCCGCCGGCCTGCCCCAGGGCACCTGCGGCTACCACTTCCCGAGCCGTGCCGCCCTGCTGACCGCCGCGCTGACCCGCATCGCGGCCCTGGACCTCGCCGACGCGTCCGGCGCGGACCTTCCGGCGGTGCTGCGCGGCTGGGTGCTCGGCGACGCGGCCCGCACCCGGGCCCGCTTCATGCTCATGCTCGACCCGCAGGCCCGGGCCGAGCTGGGCCCCTCCGCGGCCGACCTGGCCGGCGGGTTCGTGCAGCGGGCGGTGGAGCTCTTCGGATCGCAGGACCGCGCCCGGCTCGCGATCGCCCTCATCGACGGGCTGCTGCTCGACGAGCTGACCCGCGGCACGGTCACCGACGAGCAGCGCCGGGCCCGGCTCGCCGCCGTCCAGGAAATTGTCACAACCCACCGATAACCTCGGGCGGCCCGGATCGTTGACCGGTTTGAGCACGAATCCCCCAGTGCTCGCCCTCTCGCGAAAGCGACACGACCGTGGTCAGCAACCCGCGCATGTTCTGGCTCGTCCTGGTCACCGCGGTCGCCGCGTTCAGTGCCGCGGCCTCCGCCGGTCCGGTGCTGTCCTTCGGCGCCGTCGCCGCCGGTGTCATCGTGGGCTCGCTCGTCCACGCCGTGTCGCTGATCCGCCTCGCGCTGCGCATCCACCACGGCCGCAGCGACTTCGGCCCGTGCCGCGGCGCCGGGTTCCTCGGCATGGGCGCCCTGTTCACCGGCGTCGGCGTGGCCGTCACCGGGTTCGTCGCGCTGACCACGTCCACCGCCGCGCCCGGCGTCGCCGCCGCCGTCACCACGCTCGTCGCCGCGCCCACGTTCCTGCTCGGCCTGCTCCTGCTGCCCGGCACG
Source organism: Dactylosporangium sp. NPDC050588 (assembly GCF_040654975.1). NCBI lineage: Bacteria > Bacillati > Actinomycetota > Actinomycetes > Micromonosporales > Micromonosporaceae > Dactylosporangium > Dactylosporangium sp. NPDC050588. The sequence goes on from NZ_JBFAJA010000052.1 coordinate 67,893, forward strand.
GCCCCCACGGTCCGCGCCCGGCTGCGCCGCCTCCTCGACGGCGCCGGCATCGGCGTCACCCTGTGCTACAGCGTCTGGGTCCTCGCCGCCGCCACCTCCGTCCTCACCGGCCCGCTGCCCCTCGCCGTCGCGGTCACCTGCTGCGTCTCGGTCTCCGTCGCCGTCGTCGCCGGGCTGCGCGCCGTCCGGCACCGCCCCGCCGCGCTCGCCTGCGCCGGCGGGTCCGCGCTGTCGATCGTCGGGCTCGGCCTCTTCACCGTCCTGCTCGCCGAGCTGCGCCGCCCCGGCGAGCCGTTCGGCCCCGGCGCCGGCTGGGTCTCCGCGGGCCTCGCCGTCGCCGGGCTCGCGCTCGTCGCCGGCCCGTTCCTGATCCTCGCCGGCGCCCGCCGCGCCGACGACGCGCCGACCCGCCCGCACGCCGCCGACGCCGGTGGCACCCTCGCCGGCTATCCGCTGCTCTTCGGCCCGGCCCTGCTCGCCGTCGCGGTGTCGGTGACGCACCTGCTCACCGGCGGCCGGTTCGACCCCGTGGCCGTCGGTCTCGGCGTCGCCGCGGCGGTCGCCGTCGCGTGCCGGGAGGGCCTCGCGGCCCGCGACATCCGGCGGTACGCGCGAACCCTCGCCACCCGGGAGGCGCACTTCCGGGCGCTCGTCGCCGGCTCCACCGACGTCGCCATCGTCCTGGACGCCGAGCTCGTCGTGCGGTGGCAGTCACCGGCCGCGGCCCGCCAGTTCGGCCTCTCCGACCAGGACGTCCTCGGCCGCCCGCTCACCGACCTGCTGCACCCCGCCGACGCGGGCACGGCCGGGGACGCGCTGCGGGCCGTCCTCGCCGGCCGCCAGCACGTGCTGCTGCAGGCCCGGCTGCGCGACGGGTTCGGCCGCTGGCGCGACACCGAGTCGACCATCAGCGACCAGCGCGCCGCACCCGAGGTCGCCGGCGTCGTCGTCCACGTCCGCGACGTCGGCGACCGGGCCCAGCTGCAGCGCAGCCTCGACGAGGCGACCTGGACCGACGACCAGACCAGGCTCGCCAACCGGCGCCGGTTCCTCGCCGCCGTCGCCGAGGCCCACCGCGCCCCGGCGGCCGAGGCGGGCTGCGTGCTCGTCGCCGAGCTCGACCGCTTCGAGAGCGTCGCCGACCTGCACGGCCCGACCGTCGCCGACGCGGTGCTCATCGAGGCCGCCCGCCGGCTGCGCGCCGCCGTCGGCCCGGAGGACCTGCCTGCCCGCCTCGCCGGCGCCGGCTTCGCCGTGCTCACCGGCGCGCCGCTCGTGCACGCGTTCGCGCTCGCCACCCGCGTCGCCACCGCCTTCGCCGAGCCGTTCCACCTGCCCGGCCACACCGTCCACCTCACCGCCGACGTCGGCGTCACCGACCTGCACGGCGCGGGCCACCCGCACGGCGCGGCCGGTGCCGAGGACGTCCTGCGCCGCGCCGACATCGCCCGCCGCCGTGCCCGGCAGCTGTCCCGCGGCCGCGACGGCGGCCGGGTCGAGTGCTACGACGAGTCCTTCGAGGCCGCCCTCGTCCGCCGCACCGACCTGGAGCAGCAGCTGCCCGGCGTCGTCGGCCGCGGCGAGCTCGACCTCGTCTTCCAGCCCGTCGTCGACCTCGGCTCCCGCCTCCCCGCCGGCGTCGAGGCGCTGCTGCGCTGGCGGCACCCCCGGCTCGGCGTCGTCCCGCCGCACGAGTTCCTGCCCGTCGCGGAGGAACTCGGCCTCGCCGACGAGCTGGGCGAGTGGGCCCTGCACCAGGCGTGCCGGCAGCTGTCCCGCTGGCGCGCCGACGGCCGCGACCTGTGGATGTCCGTCAACGCCTCGGCCCGCCAGCTCGCCGCCCCCGGCTGGCTGGCCACCGTCGCCACCGCCGTCGACACCCACTGCGTCCCCGCCGAGTCCCTGATCATCGAGGTCGCCGAGGCCGCCCTGCCCGACGACGCCGGCGCCGTCGAGCAGCTCGCCGGCCTGCGCGCCCTCGGCGTCCGCACCGCGATCGACCACTTCGGCACCGGCCCGACCGCCCTCGCCCACCTGCGCCGCCTCCCCGTCGACGTCCTGAAGATCGACCAGGTGCTGTTCAGCGAGCCCGCCGGCCAGCGCGCCCCGGCCACCCCGATCGTCGACGTCGTCGTCGGCCTCGCCCGCCGCCTGGGGATCGACGTCGTCGCGTGCGGCCTGGAGACCGAGTCCCACGTGGACGTCGTCCGCGCCGCGGGCTGCCGGCTGGGCCAGGGTTACCTGCTCAGCCGGCCCGACCACGCCGAGCATGTCGAGGCCTACCTGGAGCGCCACCGAGCCAGACTCTTCTGACCGCGGCGGGGATACATGGCGGGGCGCCGCTGCTCTACCGTGATCATCCATGGCCATGCAGTTCGAGTACGCGGTGCCCCAGCCGCCGCGCAGGAACACCACCCTGCGGACCGTGCTGATCGTCGTCGGCGTGCTCGCCGTGCTGTGCTGCGGCGGTGGCGGCGTCGGCGCCTACTTCCTCTTCAACAAGGTCGCCGACTCGACGTCGGCGGCGCGGGCGGCCGCCGAGGCCTACGTCGGCCACATCGAGGCCGGGGACTTCGCCGCCGCGTACGGGCTGGCGTGCGCCGCGACGCGCGGCACCAACACCCAGGACGACTACGTCGCGGCCCTGAGCAGGCAGCCGAAGATCCAGAGCCACAAGGTCGTGGGCACGTTCATCCGGAACGTCAACGGCAAGACCTCGGCGGACATCACGATGGACGTGGTGTACGCCGAGGGCTCGACGAAGCGGTACGTCTTCACCCTCGTCAAGGAGGACGACGCCTGGAAGGTGTGCGGCGTGCCGTCCTGAGCCGCCGCTAGTAGTCGGCGGCGCGGGGGCGCGGCGGCGCGTGCAGGGTCAGGATCAGGTCGAGGACCAGCGCGGTCCACCCCGTCTGGTGCGCCGCCCCGAGCCCCGCCCCCGTGTCGCCGTGGAAGTACTCGTAGTACAGCAGCAGGTCGTGCCAGGCGGGGTCGTTCTGGAACAGCGGGACGTCGCCGAAGACGGGCCGGCGGCCGGAGTCGTCGTCGCGGAAGAGGTTGACCAGGCGCCGCGACAGGTCGTCGGCGACCGCGGCGAGGGTGGCCATCTTGCCGCTGCCCGCCGGGTACTCCACCTGCAGGTCGTCGCCGAAGAACTCGGAGAAGCGGCGGACCGCCTCGATGAGGATGTAGTTGACCGGGAACCAGATCGGCCCGCGCCAGTTGGAGTTGCCGCCGAAGAGGCCGCTGGTCGACTCGGCGGGCTCGTAGCCGACGGTGTAGTCCGCCTCGCCGATGTGCACGGTGAACGGCTCGTCCTTGTGGGCGCGGGACAGCGTCCGCAGCCCGTACGGGGAGAGGAACTCCTCCTCGTCGAGCATCCGCTGCAGGATGCGGATCAGCTGGTCGGGCCCGACCATCGACAGCAGGCGCAGCTGCTGCCCGCCGCGGCTCTTCTTCGCGCCGACGACGTCGCCGTACTCGGGCTTGTTGGTGAGGAACCAGCGCAGGCGGGCCGCGACGTCGGGCAGGCGGCGCAGCGTGGAGGAGCCGATGATGGTGGTCGCCGTGAGCGGGAGCAGGCCGACGACGGAGCGGACCTTCAGCGGGATGCGCTGCCCGTCGGCGGTGCGCAGCACGTCGTAGAAGAAGGCTTCTTCCTCGTCCCAGAGGCCGAACTCGTAGGCGGCGTCGGCGATGTACGCGAAGTGCTCGAGGAACTTGGCGGCGATGTCCTCGTAGACCCGGTCGTGCACCGCGAGCGCCAGCGACATGTCGAGCATGTTCAGCGCGTACATCGCCATCCACGCCGTGCCGTCGGACTGCTCCAGGCGGCCGCCGACGGGCAGCGCCGCGGACCGGTCGAACGGGCCGACGTTGTCCAGGCCGAGGAAGCCGCCCTCGAAGACGTTGTTGCCCTCGGCGTCCTTGCGGTTGACCCACCAGGTGAAGTTGAGCAGCAGCTTGTGCAGGACGCGGGCGAGGAAGTCGAAGTCCTTGGAGCCGTCGATCGCGAAGACGCGCAGCGCCGCCCACGCGTGCACGGGCGGGTTCACGTCGCCGAACGCCCACTCGTACGCCGGGATCTGCCCGTTGGGATGCATGTACCACTCCCGCAGGAGCAGCAGCAGCTGGTCCTTGGCGAAGCCGGGGTCGACGCGGGCGATCGCCACGCAGTGGAACGCCAGGTCCCACGCGGCGTACCACGGGTACTCCCACGGGTCCGGCATCGACAGCACGTCGCAGCTGTTCATGTGCCACCAGTGGCTGTTGCGGCCGTGGCGGCGGCTGTCCGGCGGCGGCTCGGAGACGGGGTCGCCCTCCAGCCAGCGCGCGACGTCGAAGTGGAAGAACTGCTTGCCCCACATCAGGCCGGCGACGCCCTGCCGGACGATCATCGCCTCCTCCGGGGTGGCGGTCGGCGGCACGAGGTCGGCGAAGTAGGCGTCGGCCTCGGCCAGCCGCCGGGACATGGTCATGTCGAAGTCGGCGCGCAGGTCGGCGGGGGCGAGGTCCTTCGCGCCGGGCGCGTTGAGGTTGAGCCGCAGCCGGATCTCGTGCGTGCCGCCCGCGGGCACGGAGATCAGGTAATGCAGCGCCGCCTTGGTGCCGACGAGGTCGGGGTTGACCGTGTCCTTGCCGTGCAGGATGTGGTCGTTGATGCCGTCCTTCGGGTATTCGCGGCCCGGTTTGCCCCAGATGCGGTCGCCGTTGGTCTCGTTGTTGCAGAACAGCGGCCGGGGCGCGCCGTCGCCGGTGAGCGCGAGGCGGCCCAGCAGCCGGTGCTCGGCCAGCAGGCCGTTGTCCTTGACGCGGATCTCCGGCTCGTAGTCGCGGCCGGGCAGCCCCCACGCCCACGTGTTGCGGAACCACAGGGTCGGCAGCAGGTGCAGGGTCGCCGGTTCGGGCCCCATGTTCTTGACCGTGATCCGGATGCACATGTCGGTCGGGCCGGCCTTGGCGTAGTCGACCTCGACGGCCCAGTAGCGGTCCTCGTCGAAGATGCCGGTGTCGACCAGCTCGTACTCGGGCTCGTCCCGCCCGCGGCGGCAGTTCTCGGCGACCAGGTCGTCGTAGGGGAACGTCTGCTGCGGGTAGTGGTAGCGCCACTTCATCCACGAGTGCGTGGGCGTGGAGTCCAGATACCACCAGTAGTCCTTGACGTCCTCGCCGTGGTTGCCGAGGTCACCGCCGAGACCGAACATCCGCTCCTTGAGGATCGGGTCCTTGCCGTTCCACAGGCCGAGGGCGAAGCAGAACGTCTGGCGGTCGTCGCAGATGCCCGCCATCCCGTCCTCGTTCCACCGGTACGCGCGGGAGCGGGCCTGGTCGTGCGGGAAGTAGTCCCAGGCCGTGCCGTGCGGGCTGTAGTCCTCCCGGACCGTGCCCCAGGCGCGCTCGGACAGGTAGGGCCCCCAGCCCCGCCATGGGCGCTCCCCGCTGTCGGCCTCGGCGAGGCGTCGGCGTTCGGCGTTCCCATCGTCCTCGATCACGAAGTCATTCTCCGTCGCAGATGTTTCGCTCAAGTTGAGCGCGGTCCTCGTGTTGCGTTTGTGGCTTTTGTCAGTCCACCAATCTTGCCTTGATCAATAATCCTGTCGCGAGTCACTCGCGTCCTGCCACTCCTTGCCACCAAGATTGTGCCCATGGTGGTGTTCGGTGCGCAGGTATGCGGTGATTTGTCGGTAGGGGCGGAGCGTGAGTGGCTGGTCCCTGACGGTACCGGCGGCTATGCGATGGGCACCGTCTCCGGGTTACGAACCCGCAGGTACCACGGCCTTCTGGTGGTCGCCGAGCCCGGGCAGCCGGCCCGGCGGCACCTCGGCCTCGCCGCGCTCGACCCTGTCCTGACGCTGCCGTCCGGCGCCACTGTGTCTCTCGCCACGCACGAGTGGGACGGCGGTGTCGTCAGCCCCGAGGGCCACACCCTCCTGGAGCGTTTCGAGCTCGTCGACGGCCTCCCGCGGTGGCGCTGGCGGATCGGGCCGGTCGTCCTGGAGCGCGGTCTCGCCATGGTCCACGGCAGTCCGCACGTCGGCGTCGTGCACCGGCTGCTGAGCGCGCCCGGCCCGGTCACACTGACACTCAAGGCGCTCGTCACGTGGCGCGACGCCCACGGCGAGCGGGGTGCTTCCGGTCCGCCGCCGGTCGTCGCGTCATCCGGCGACGGTGCCGTCGTCGAGCGCGCGTTCCGGCTGCACGGCCCTTCCTGGGAGCCGGGCGGCCAATGGTACCGGGGTGCCTATGCCCGCGAGGAGGCCGCCCGCGGGCTCAACGCGACCGAGGACCTCTGGTTCGCCGGCCAGTTCCGCGCCGAGTTGCGCACCGGCGAGGCCCTCGAGGTCGAGGCGTGGGCCGGCGACGGCCAGCCCCGCGGCGCACAGCGGATCATCGGCCGTGCGCAGGAGCGCGGCCGTGCCCTGGTGCACGACGCTTCCGACGCGGTGGATGCCGCTCTGGTACTGGCGGCCGACGCGTTCGTCGTCGCCGGTGCGCAGGGCGCGCCGGACGTCGTCGCCGGGTACCCGTGGTTCGGCACCTGGGGCCGCGACACGATGACCAGCTACGAGGGGCTGTTCCTGGCGACCGGCTGGTGCGACGAGGGCCGCGAGCTGCTGCGCGCCTACGCCGCCACCCTGTCCGAGGGCATGCTCGCCAACACCGCCGACACCGGGCAGACGGAGTACAACACCGTCGACGGCACCCTGTGGTTCCTGCACGCCGTCGAGCGGCACGTCACCGCCACCGGCGACGAGGACCTGGCCCGGGAGATCCTGCCCGGCCTGGAGCAGGTGGTCGCCGCGCACGTCGCCGGCACCCGCTACGGCATCCGGGTCGACGCCGCCGACGGCCTCGTCACGCAGGGCGCCCCCGGCGTCGCGCTCACCTGGATGGACGCCCGCGTCGACGGCGTCCCCGTCACGCCGCGGGCCGGCAAGCCCGTCGAGGTGAACGCGCTGTGGATCAACGGGCTCGCCGCCGTCGCCGGGCTCAAGGAACGGCTCGGCGGCGACGCCACCGGGCTGCGCCGGCTCCGCGAGCAGGCCACGGTCAGCTTCGGGGCACGCTTCAGGATCCCGCACCCCGCCGGCGGGCGGGACGCGGCGCCGCTGTTCGACGTGGTCGACGGCCCGGACGGCGACGACCCGTCGATCCGCCCCAACCAGCTCCTCGCCTGGAGCCTGCCGCACGCCCCGCTGCGCGGCACGCCCGTGCCGGCGCGGCTGTCCGACCTGCTCACGCCGCTCGGGCCACGCTCCCTGGCGGCGGACGACCCGGCCTTCACCGGCGCGCACCGCGGGTCGCCCGGCGACCGCGACCGCGCCTACCACCAGGGGACCGTGTGGCCCTGGCTGATCGGCCCGTACGTCGACGCGGTCCGGCACGCTCCGGGCGGCGACGACCGGGAGCTGCTGGCCGGTATCGAGGCACACCTGGATGAATGGGGCGTCGGCTCGGTCAGCGAGACCGCTGACGGACAGGCGCCGCACCGGGCGACAGGATGCCCGTTCCAGGCCTGGTCGGTCGCGGAGAGCCTGCGCGTCCGACGGAATGTCGGCTGACCGTTACACCCTAGAAATGAGATTTGCCTCCCTGGTAACCCTCGCCCGGCAGGATGAGTCTCAAGCCCACCCACCGTGTCACACGCGAGACCGATTTGCGTGTGTCAGCGTTGGCGCGCGTGGGTAACAGGGCGGGCGTTTTTGATCGACAACTCAACTGTGGGGGCGGCCACGTGGACCAGACCATCGGCAAAGCGGCGACACCGATGAGAATTCTGATGCTCTCGTGGGAGTACCCACCCGTCGTCGTCGGCGGGCTGGGAAGGCACGTGCACGCCCTCGCCACCTCGCTGGTGACTGCGGGCCACGAGGTCACCGTCGTGACCCGGCACGCGCCCGGCGCTCCCCTGGAGGAGTACGCCGAAGGCGTCCGGGTCGTCCGCGCGGCGGAGGACCCGCCGCTGTTCCCCCTGGCGACCTCCACGCTGCTGGCGTGGACGATGGCCTTCAACCACACCCTGACCCGGGCCGCCCTGCGCGCCGCGGCCACCGGGGAGTACGACCTGATCCACGCCCACGACTGGCTGGTCACGCACACCGCCGTGACCCTCAAGGAGTGCCTCGACCTGCCGCTGGTCGCGACCATCCACGCCACCGAGGCCGGCCGGCACCAGGGCTGGCTGCCCGACGAGATGAACAAGTGCATCCACTCCGTCGAGTGGTGGCTCGGCCACGAGGCCTGCCGGGTGGTGGTCTGCTCCGAGTACATGCGGTGGGAGGTGACCCGGCTGCTGGACCTGGCGCCCGCCCGCGTCTCGGTCGTCGCCAACGGGGTCGACTCCAGCGTCTGGAAGGCGCCGTCCCGCGCCGTCAACGCCGCCCGCGCCCGCTTCGCCGGCGAGGGTCCGCTCCTCGGCTACGCCGGCCGCCTGGTGTATGAGAAGGGCGTGCAGGACCTCATCGCCGCCCTGCCCGAGCTGCGCGCCCGGCACAACGGCCTGCGGGTCGTCATCGCCGGTGACGGCCCCCACCGGGCAGAGCTCCAGGAGGACGTGCGGCGGCTGCGGCTGCAACGCGCTGTCAGCTTCGCCGGCTTCATGGGGGAGGGCGAGCTGCCCGCGCTCATGGCCGCCACCGACGCGCTCGTCGTGCCGAGCATCTACGAGCCGTTCGGCATGGTGGCGCTCGAGGGTGCCTCCGCCGGCGCGCCCCTCGCCGTCGCGGCGACCGGCGGCCTCGCCGAGATCGTCCAGCCCGGCGAGACCGGCGTGACCTTCCCGGCGAAGACCCCGGACGCGCTCGCCGCGTCCGTCGGCACCCTGCTGGACGACGAGCCCTTCGCCCGCCGGGTCGCCCAGAAGGCCCGCACGATGGTCGGCCAGAAGTACGGCTGGTCAACGATCGCGGCCAACACCGCCGACGTGTACCGCACCGCCATCACCGAGGCGCCCGGCTTCGCCGCGAGGCAGGCCGCCGCGGTGCTCGAACACGGACGGCCGCAGATCGTCGTGCCGGACGGCAACCTTCTGACGATCTGAGTCGCGACTCGAACGGCCCCGGCGAGAAGTTTGCCGGGGCTGTTCGCATATGGGGTCTCGCGCCGCAGCCGGATGGCGATTAGGGTTCCTGGGGTACAGCGACCGGAATCGATCAGGACGGCGGTTGGGTGAGCGGGACGGCTGACGAGGTCCTCGGTAACAGGTACCGGCTGATCGCGCCGGTCGGGACCGGGGGCATGGCGGTCGTCTGGCGGGCCCAGGACCTCGTGCTCGACCGCGACGTGGCGATCAAGCTGCTCGCCGAGGAGCTCGCCAACAAACCCGGCAACCGGGAGCGCATCCGGGCCGAGGCGCAGGTCGTCGCCCGCCTCCAGCACCCCAACATCACCGCCGTGCACGACTACGGCGAGGCCGGTGACCCCGCCGCGGGCCGGCACGGCCGCCGCCCGTACGTCGTCATGGAGCTCCTCGAGGGCGAGCTGCTGTCCAACCGGCTGCGCGGCGGGCCGATGTCGTGGCGCCGCGCCACCCAGATCTGCGCCCAGGTCGCCGCGGGGCTCGCCGCCGCGCACGAGCGCCACGTCGTGCACCGTGACATCAAACCCAGCAACATCATGCTCACCGCCGCCGGCGCGAAGATCCTCGACTTCGGCGTCGCCGGGCTCACCGGCTCGTTCGACCCCGACGACGAGGACGGCACCGTCTTCGGTACACCCGCCTATCTCGCGCCGGAGCGACTCCTCGGCGGCGGCGTCATCCCCGCGACCGACGTCTACACCGTCGGCCTGCTCGTCTACCGGTGCCTCACCGACCGGCTGCCGTGGCACGCGGACACGCCGACGCAGATGATCGCCAACCACGTGTACGAGCCGCCGCACCCGCTGCCGGACATCCCCGGCCTGCCGGTCGGCATCGCCCAGCTCGTCGGGCAGTGCCTCGCCAAGGACCCCGACACGCGGCCACCCGCGGCGTACGTCGCCAGCACCCTCGCCGCCGCCACCGGCATCCACGTCGTCCTACCCGGGGAGGACGGCTCCTCCACGCAGGAGGTCCACGCCCCCGTGACCCCGGCCCCGCGGCACTGGAAGGCGCCCGAGCCGACCTTCGGCCGGGAGGTGACGGTCCCGCGCAACCGCCGCGCCGCCCAGCGCCGCAGCCGCCGCGCCCTCGCCGGGTCGGTGATCGCCGTGGTCCTCGCCGTCGGCGCCGGCGTGCTCGCCATCTGGAAGCCGTGGGCGCCCCGGCCCGCGTGCAGCGTCGACTACGCCAGCCGGCCCGAGCCGGCCGAGAACGTCGACAAGGGCTTCGCCGCCCGGATCACCATCGCCAACTCAGGCAACCGGGCCACCAACCCGTGGCGGCTGTCCTTCCTGCTCCCCGGCGGGCAGGAGATCACGCAGATCAGCGGCGGCCTCGCCAACTGGGAGCGGGTCGGCGGCGGGGTGCGGGTCAACGGCGCCTACGCCATCCCGCCCGGCAAGGCGCTCACCATCGGCATGAGCGGCGCCGGCGGGGTCATGCCGATGCCGACCAACTTCACCGTCAACGACGTCGCCTGCGACCCCCGCTACGCGGACCTGCGGCGCGGCGCGAGCCTGCCGCCGATCAGGGACCTCGTCCCCGCGCCGGAGGACGGCAGCCGGCCGGCCGCCACCGCCCCGCCGCAGGGCCCCCCGGACGGCGGGCCGCCCGGCGGGTTCGACGGCGACCGGCCACCGCCCCCGCCGCCGGGCGAGGACGACTTCGGCGGCGGCGGTCCGCGCCCGTCCGGGCAGCCGACCGGCAGCCGCCCCGCGAGCGCCGCGACGTCGGCGCCGCCCCGGTACGTGCCCGGCCGCGCCTGACCTCTGCGGCGCCGGCGCCTTCGGGTTACGTTCGGAGGCGTGCGGTTCCCTGGTCCTGTCGGGTTCGTCTTCGGCGGCGGCGGCGTGCTCGGCGCGGTCGAGGTCGGCATGGCCCGGGCGCTGCTGCACGCCGGGATCCGCCCCGACCTCGTCGTCGGCACCTCCATCGGCGCGTTCAACGGCGCCGCCGTCGCCGCCGCCCCGGACGAGCGCGTCGCCGACCGCCTCACCGAGCTGTGGGTGTCGCCGGAGGCCCGCACCGTCTACGGCGACTCGCTGCCCCGCCAGCTGGGCCGCTTCGCCCGCCGGACCCACCTGCACTCGCCGGCGCCGCTGCGCCGGCTGCTGACCCGCGAGCTCGGCGCCGACACCACCTTCGACGACCTGCCGGTGCCCTTCCAGTGCTGCGCCGCCAGCATCGAACGCGCCGCCGAGCACTGGTTCGACAAGGGGCCCCTCGTCGAGGCGGTCCTGGCGAGCTCCGCCGTGCCCGGGCTGCTGCCGCCCGTCCACCTCGGGGACGAGCACTTCATCGACGGCGGGATCGTCAACTCCGTGCCGGTCGGCCGCGCCGTCACCCTGGGGGCCCGCACCGTGTTCGTCATGCAGGTCGGCCGGATCGAACGGCCGCTGCGCCCGCCGCGCCGGCCGTGGGAGGTCGCGCAGGTCGCGTTCGAGGTCGCCCGCCGGCACCGCTTCGCCCGCGAGGTGGCCGAGGCGCCGCCCGGCGTCACCGTCCACGTCCTGCCCACCGGCGGCGGCTCCGCACGCGACGACTCACCGCTGTCCTACCGCAACATGACCCTGGCCCGGGCCCGGATCGACCGCGCGTACGAGGCGACGCGCGCGTACCTGTCGTCATGATGCCGCCCCGCTGGCTGCGCCGCGTCGTCCTGGCCCCGGTGTTCCTCACGGCCATCGTCGCGGTCCTGGCCACGATGCCGGTGTGGCTGCTGGTCGCGGCGCTGGCCGCACCGTTCGGGTCCGGACGGCTGCGCGCGCTGCGGGTCACCTGGATGCTCGCCGTCTACCTGCTGCTGGAGGCCGTCGCGCTGGTCGTCCTGTTCGGGCTCTGGGTCGGCAGCGGGTTCGGCTGGAAGCTGCGCGGCCCGCGGTTCCAACGGATGCATTACGTCCTCACCGGGCGGTTCCTGCACGTGTTGTACGACCAGGCGCGCTGGGCGCTCGGCGTCAAGGTCGCGGTGGTCGGCACCGACCCGGACGTGGCGGCACCGGGCCGGCCGGAGCTCGTCTTCTGCCGGCACGCCGGCCCGGGCGACTCGTTCCTGCTCATCCACGCGCTGGTGAACTGGTTCGACCGGGAGCCGCGCATCGTCCTCAAGCACACCCTGCAGTGGGATCCCGTCATCGACGTCATGCTCAACCGGCTGCCCAACCTGTTCCTCACCGACGGCGGCGGCGACCCGTCGCACGTCGCCCGGCTCGCCACCGGCCTCGACGACAACGACGCCCTCGTCCTCTTCCCCGAGGGCGGCAACTTCACCCCGACCCGCCGCGAACGCGCCATCCAGCGCCTGCGCGACCTCGGCCTGCACGCGATGGCCGAGCGTGCCGCCCGCCTCCGGCACGTCCTCGCACCCCGGCCCGGCGGGACCCTCGCCGCCCTCGACGCCGCACCTGAGGCGGGGGTCATCTGGGTCGCGCACACCGGCCTCGACAGGCTGCTCACCGTCGGCGACGTGTGGCGGCACCTGCCCCTGGACCTGACCATCACCATGCGCTGGTGGTCCGTCGACGCCGCCGAGGTGCCGGCCGGTGACGAGCAGCGGGTCGCCTGGCTGTACGAGTGGTGGGCCCGCATCGACACCTGGATCGACCGGCACAACTGACCAGCCTTCCCCGGTGCCTTCCCGGGGGCTCGTGCGGTCACGGGGCGGCGCTCGTGGAGAATGGCCCGATGCGATTCGGCTTGCTGGGCACGGGACACTGGGCTGCGAAGACACAGGCGGTGGCCCTGGCGGCGCATCCTGACGCCACGCTCGCCGGCGTCTGGGGCCGCTCCCCGTCGAAGGCCGCCGCGCTCGCCGAGCCGTTCGGGGCCAAGGCGTATGACGACGTCGACGCCCTCCTGGACGACGTCGACGCGGTCGCGGTCGCGCTCCCGCCCGAGATCCAGGCGAGCCTCGCCGCCCGGGCCGCCCGCGCCGGCAAGCACCTCCTGCTCGACAAGCCGCTCGCGCTGACCGTCGAGTCCGCCGCCGCCGTCGTCGAGGCCGCCGACGCGACCGGGGTCGCGTCCGTCGTGTTCTTCACCAACCGCTTCATCCCCGCGGTCGACACGTTCCTGCGCGACAACGCCGCGCTCGGCGGCTGGTACGCCGCGCACGCCACCATGTACGCCTCGATCTTCCAGCCCGGCAACCCGTATGCGGGCTCGACCTGGCGCAAGGAGCACGGCGGGCTCTGGGACCTCGGCCCGCACGCCCTCTCGGTGATCCTGCCGCTGCTCGGCCCCGTCGTCGACCTCAGCGCCGCCGACGGGCCCCACGACACCGTCCACCTCCTGCTCCGGCACGACAGCGGCGCCGCGAGCACCCTGTCGCTGACCCTGGACGCGGCTCCCGACGCCACGTCGTTCGGGTTCTCGTACTTCGGCGAGCACGGCGCCCTGACGCTGCCCGCGTGGGGCGCCGACACCCCCGTCGACGCCTTCGGGCACGCGGTCACGGCTCTGATCGCCGCGGCCGCGCGGACGCCGCACCCGTGCGACGTCCGTTACGCGGCGCTCATCACCGGGATTCTGAGCGCGGCGGACCAGGCCCGCCGCACCCAGACGATCGTCACCGTCTGACGTTCCACCCGGTTTCAGCCGCTTCTGCGCCGGTTTCAGCGCATCCGGTTTCAGCTCATCCGGGCGGGTCTCAGCCCCTCCGGGCGGGTTCAGCGCATCCGGGTCACCGCGTCGCGGATGCGTCGCACGTCGCGGATGCGTCGCTCGTACGTCGTCGCGAGGGCCACCAGGACCAGCCCGGCCACGGCGAGCGGGGCCCACCGGGGGAGCAGGTCCCAGTACACGGCGACCTCGTGCAACGCGACGACCGTCAGCACCAGTCCGCCGGTGACGGCCGGCGCCTGGAGCCGCCGCACCGCCCCCACGACGACCACGACCAGCGCCCCGGTCCCGAGCAGCAGCCGCCGCACGGGTTCCCCCTCGACCACCAGCACCGACGCGAGGCTCGGCCCGAACGCCGCGAGCAACGCCGGCCCGAACGCCACCCAGCTCCCGACCGGCCGCTGTCCTGCCACCGCCCGCTTCCGCGCCGCGTACCAGCCGACGCCCGCCGCGACCGCGCCCGCCGGCAGCGTGTACGCCTCCAGCAGCGCCACCTCGTTCGAGGCCAGCACCAACCAGTACGCGACCAGCTGCGCCGCCCCGGCCACCCCCGCGAACGCGACCCTGGGGCCGCCGGCGAGCGCCCGCAGCCCGAGGGCGAGCCCCCAGAGGCTGCTGATCCCGGCCATCGCGGCGAGGTCTCCGCTGGTGAGCAGGAACGCCACCACCGCCGTGGCGTGCGCGACCACCTCCAGCACGAGCCCCTCCCCGGCCCGCGCGTTCCGCCCCTGACCGTCCCGGATCTGCCCGACGCCGCCCTGGGTCCAGCCGCCCCGCGCCGCTCCTGCCGCTGCGCCTGCGCCTGCCGGTGCCGCTTGCGCGGCTTCCGTCTGCGCGGCGCCCGTGGGCATGGCGGCTGCGGCTGCTCCTGCCGCCGCTGCTTCCGGCTGCGCGATCCCTGCCTGCGTGGCCCCTTCGTACGTAACCCCTGCCTGTGTGGCTCCTGCCTGCGTGGGCCCTGAGGGCGGGGCCCATGCGTGCGTGGCCTCGGCCTGCGCGGCTCCCTGCGAGGCGGCCGTCGGTGAGACGCCGTAGTGCCCGGGGACGACCTGTGCGGCGCCGCCCTGCACGCCGGTTGCGGCCGGGCGCAGCCGGCGGACGACCACCGAGGCCGCGAGGACGGCGGCGGCCGCGAGCAGGACCCAGTAGCCGGCCCATCGCAACGGCAGCTCCGCCGCGCGGGCCGAGGCGAACGCCAGCCAGCCGGCGCTGACCGCACCGACCAGCCAGCCGGCCGTCCTGGCCGCCGCGGTCCGCCCCGCCACGCCGACGACCGCGCCCGTCACCAGGACCGCCGCCAGAGCGGCAAGGGTGGCCGGTCTCGTCGCGAGACACCCGGCGAACCCGGCCCCGGCCGTGAACCAGCACGTGAACGCCCCCACGTTCACCCGCATCGCCCGCGCACCGGGCCTGACCAGCGCCGCGGCGAGCGCCGTGCCGAGCCCGCCCGCGAGCGTCACCGCGGGCACCACCGGCCACGGCGCCTCGGCGGCCAGGCACCCCAGGACAACGGCCATGGTGAGCGGCGCCCCCGCGAGCGTCCACACGGCCGTCCGGGTCCGCCGGGCGACGAGGACCGCCAGCACCGCCACCAGCCCGAGTGCCGCCGCGGCAGGCCCCGGCCCGAACGCCTGCGCCTCCCCGGCCCACCAACGCCCGCCCGGATCCAGCCCCACGCCGCCGGGCGCCCCCTGCCAGACGGCCCCGAGCCACCGGTACGGCCGCACCAACGTCTCGAACACCGCCGGCACCACCGCGATCAGCACGACCGCCGCAGGGACGAGCCCGGGAAGCACCGCCGTCACCAGCCATGCGCCCGCCGCTCCTCCCGCGGCAGGACCCCCGTCGCGGACCCGCCCCCACCCGGCCGCGCCGGTCGCCGCGAACCACACCGCGAGGACCACCCCGGCCGCGAACACCCCGAACGGCAACCGCCCCCCATCGGCCACCGACAACCCGACCGCGGCCAGCGTCACCCCCAGCCCCCCGAGCGCGACCCCGAGCACCCCCGCCCAGCCGAGTCCCCCCGACCCGTCCCACGCCACCCCGGCCGTCCCCTGCACCGCACCGATCCCACCCCGCACCGCACCGATCCCACCCTGCGCCGCACCGATCCCGCCGTACGCCGGACCGACCCCGCCGTGCTGCACCCCGGGCGTCCCCTGCGCCGCACCGATTCCGCCGTACGCCGGACCGACCCCGCCGTGCTGCACCCCGGGCGTCCCCTGCGCCGCACCGATTCCGCCGTACGCCGGACCGACCCCGCCGTGCTGCGCCTCGGACGTCCCCTGCGCCGCACCGATTCCGCCGAACGGGGCCTCGGGCGCGCCCTGAACTGCGCCGAGCCCGCTCTGCGCTGCCCCGACCTCGCCCTGCGCCGTGCTGATCCCGCTCTGTGCCGTGCTGATCCCGCTCTGCGCCGAGCCGGCCACGCCGTGCGGTGCTACGGGCGTGCCCTGCGGTGTGCCCATTCCGTTCCGGGTCCGGGCGAACCTGCCCAGGGCCACGGTGGCCAGGACCGTCGCCAGTGCCAGGCCGCCCGCCGCGCCGAACATCGGCGCCGGCACCGACCACGCCTCACCGTTGGTGGCGAGCCGGACCGCGGCGGCCACGAGCAGCGGCAACCCCGCCAGCCCGATGGTGATCCCCGGCGCCGCGAACCTGGCCGACCCGCTCCGCGCTGCGAAGACCGCGCAGATCACCGTCAACCCGGCCATGGTGAGCAGCGTCGCCAGGGGTGTGTCCAGCCCGACGAGGACCGCGTGCGCCGCCACCACCGGCAGCGCCGTCGCCGCCCACCACCCGGCCGGAATCGCCATCCGCGCCCGGTCGGCGACGGGCGGCGGCTCCTGCAAGGGTGTTGCGGGCGACGGGGTGGCGAGTCCGACCACAGGCGCAGGCGTGGGCATGGTCGACCAGCGCAAGGCGGTGACCGTGAGGGCCGCCAGGACCGCGAAGTCGAGCACGGACACCACCGGCAGCGGGGCGTCGAACGTGCCCGGGACGGCCAACGCGAGCAGCACCAGCGTCGGCCAGACCACCAGGCGGGACCGGGTCAGGACGAAGACGGCCGCGGCGACGGGCACCAGGGCGGCCGCCACCTGCCAGGAGAAGATCCGTGCCAGGGTGGACGCCGGGCCGTGCCAGGCGGGCAGGGCCGCGTCGACGGCCGAGCCGGCGGCGAACAGGGCGGCGTAGGCGTAGGGGACCGCGGTCGTGCCGGCGACGACGTACGCGCCGATCCGGGCGCCCGCGCGGACCCGGGCGGGCAGCACGGTCGCGGCGAGCGCGAGCAGCACCGGCACGCACGCGAATGCGATGGCCCGATGGTCCGGCAGCACCTCCGCGAGGATCCGCACCGCGACGAGCGCGACGATGCCGACCGCCACCGCGGTGCCGACGTGCGCGGTGGTCCGGTGGGCGAGGCCGGCGGCCACGATGACCGCGGCCAGGGCGAGCATCGCCCCGCCGGCGCCGAGCGCGCCGGTCACGCCGTCCACGGTGGACAGTGCGAGCAGTCCCAGCGGCGCGGCGGTCACGACCGCGATCCCGGCGCCGACCCAGGCGGCCTTCTCCACCGTCCGGGCGAGCAGCACGTCGAGCGCCGCCACCGCGACGAACGTGAGCGTCCAGCCCGTCGCCTCGAAGGACCGGCCGGCCGCCAGCAGCGGCAGCACCGGCTGCACCGCGAGGAGGGCCGCGAAGCGGGGACCCCGCAAGCCGGTTGCGAGCGCGTACCCGCCGGCGACGACGGCGGTCACCCCGAAGACCAGTCCCGTGTACGTGCTCGGCCGGGTCGTGTCGGCGAGCCCGGCGAGGTTGACGTACCAGGCGGCGTAGCCGTCCAGCAGCACGAGCAGCAGCCCCAGCGCGGCGAACGTCTCGGCCGTGGACCGTAGCCCCCGCGCCAGCGCGAGCGGCGGCACCGCGAGGGTGACGACCGTGACCGTCGCCAGGATCGCGGCCCGGCCCAGCACCCCGAAGCTCGCCCAGGCGACGGCCGCGAACACGATCGCCGCGCTGCCGAGCAGCAGGCCACCGAGGATGAACAGCAGGTTCTGCACCGTGCGGGGGCTGGCCTCCGCCGCCGGTGCCGCGGCCGGGGGCACCGCGACCGGCCCGTGGACCGTCGGACCGCCCGGGCCCGGCACGAGCACGGGGCGGACCGGCGGCTGCGGGGGCGCGGGCGCCGGCCGTACCGACGCCGCTGCCGCTTCGGAGAGCGCCCGGCGCGCCATCTCCACCGCCTGGCTGACCCGTGCCGCAAGCATGTTGCGCTGTGCGCGCACCGCGTTCAGGCGCTGGACCGCCGCCTGGTACCTGGAGCGTGCCTCGTCGAGCTCCGCGCGGGCCGCCTCGACCTCGACGAGCAGCTCGCCGGCGCGGGCGCCCAGCCGCACCACCTCCGCGGCGTCAGGGAACGGCGGGCGACCACAGCCGGAGCAGCCGGCGTCAAGGTCGGCCTGGCCGCCGCAGAACGGGCACGGGTACGTCGTCATGGTGATCAGGATGACGCCGCAAGGTGGTTGCGGGTATCCGGTGCCCTACTCATCCCCGTCTGAGTAACAGGATCTTCCTGTCCGGTGCGTGACGGGGCATGCTGGCTGGATGCGGTTGCTCACCGAGGCTGAGTACAAGGCGACGATGGAGCCCGAGCCGAGGCAGATCGGCCCGGACGACGAGCCGCCCTTCGACTTCTGGCCCTACTTCGACGCGATCCCCGAGGAGGACCTGGGCGGGCACGACTTCAGCGAAGGAAGCGTCAACTACGCGTGGCAGATGCCCAACGGCGGTCTGCAGCACGTCCTGGTGAACTGTGAGACCCCGAACGTTTTTCTGGTCCTGGTCCTCGACCTGCGCACGCAGACCGTCCTCGGCCACTACCTGCTGGACATCTACGGCGTGTGACGCTACTCGTCCAGCCCCCGCTCGATCGCGTACCGCACGAGGTCGACGCGACTGTGCAACTGCAACTTGCCGAGGGTGTTCTGCACGTGGTTCTGCACCGTGCGGTGCGAGAGCACGAGTCGTTCGGCGATCTCCTTGTACGTGACGCCCTTCGCCACGAGGCGCAACACCTCGGTCTCACGCTCGGTCAGCCGCGGCGCGTCCGGGTCCTCGGCCCGCGTCACGCTGGCCAACCGCCGGAACTCGCCGAGCACCAGCCCCGCCAGCCCCGGCGTGAACACGGCGTCACCCTCAGCGGTCCGGCGCACCGCCGCGAGGAACTCCTCCCGCGCCGCGGATTTCACCAGGTATCCGGTGGCGCCGGCCTTGACGGCGTCGAGCACGTCCTGCTGCTCGCCGCTCGCCGACAGCATCAGGATCCGCACCTCGGGACACGAGGCGAGCAGCCCCTGGATGACCTCCATCCCGGACAGGTCGGGCAGCTGCAGGTCGAGCACCACGACGTCGGGCCGCACCGACCCCGCGATCCGGATCGCCTGCGCCCCTTCCCCGACCGCGGCGACGACCTCGTACCCCGCCTCGGCCAGATCCCGGGCGACACCCTCGCGCCACATCGGATGGTCATCCACCACCATGACCCGAAGCCGTCCCGCAGCGTCCACACGAGCACCCTATCGGCCCGCCACCGAACCAACTGCCCGCTCCCTGCCACCCAGGACCGCCACAATCATCCGGGTTCATGGAGACCACCGATCCACCCGTCAGCAGCGGCACCAGCGAGGTGGCAATAGCAGAGGTGGCATTCAGTGAGGCAGACACTGACAATGATCCGCGCAGGGTCGCGGATACGGCCGCGAGTGGACTGGACGGCACCCGGACGGCCGGCCTGCTCGGCAGCGTGAGTTCGGCGCTGCCCTGTTGTTTCCGGTGCGGACTCTGGACGGGCTGCGGACTTGGAAGTCGCCAGATAGACGGCGAACAGCGGGGCGTGCTCAAGAGGCGGGTGGGGTCAGGTTCGGGTGAGCGTCAGCGCGGGGGCGTGGAGCTCGATCGTGGTGCCGGCGGTGGGGCTGCCGGTGACGATGGTGGTGCTGCCGAGGTTGCGGATGCCGCTGCCGATGGACTGGGTGGTGTCCACGCGGCCGGCCTGCTCGGCGGTGTGAGTTCGGC
This sequence comes from Dactylosporangium sp. NPDC050588, assembly GCF_040654975.1. Taxonomy (NCBI): domain Bacteria; kingdom Bacillati; phylum Actinomycetota; class Actinomycetes; order Micromonosporales; family Micromonosporaceae; genus Dactylosporangium; species Dactylosporangium sp. NPDC050588. The sequence goes on from NZ_JBFAJA010000052.1 coordinate 87,670, forward strand.
GCTGCGTCTGTTGTTGCGGTGCGGACGTTGGACTGGCTGTGGGCTTGGGGTCGCCAGGGAAACCGCGAACCAGCGTGCGACTCAGACGCAGCGCGTTCGGAGGCGGGAGCGTTCTGGCAGACGCGGGGTTGGCGTCAGCGGGGGACTTGGAGCTCGATCTCGGTGCCGGTGGTGGGGCTGCTGGTGACGATGGTGGTGCCGCCCAGGTCGCGGATGCGGCCGCGGATGGACTGGGCGACGCCCAGGCGGCCGGCCTCCTCGGCCTCGGCGAGGCGGCCGTCGGGGATGCCGGGGCCGTTGTCGCGGATGGTGATGGTCACGGTGTCGTCGAGCTCCTCGACCAGCAGCCAGGCCTTGGCGGCCGGGCCGGCGTGGAGGTGGACGTTGTCGACGGCCGCTGCGACGGCCGCGGCCACCTCGGCGGCGACCGGGGCGGGGAGGAGGACCTCGGTGGCGGGGGTGGCGACGCTGACGCCCGTCGCGTTGTGACGGTCGAGCAGGGTGCGCAGGTCGACCAGGTCGTGCCCGGTGTCGTCCCAGCCGGGCAGGCCACGGGAGCCGGCGGCACGGGACGCGGCGGTCCGTGACGCCCGCCGGCGCCAGCTCAGGAACCCAGCGGCGCCGCGGGTGGCGCTCGCCCCCGACCTGCCGGAACCGCCGGCTGCCCGCGCACCGCCCGCAGCGGCGGGAACCGCGGTGGCGCCGGAGCTTGCGGCGGCCGCAGAGGGCGGGTGGGCGTCGGTGCCATGGGGCGCCTGGAGGGCCGGGGCACCAGCGCCGCGGGTGGCGCGCGCCCCTGACCTGCCAGAACCGTCGGCTGCCTGCGCGCCGCCCGAAGCGGTGGCGTCGGAACCAGCAGCGGCCGCGGAAGGCGGGTCGGCGTCGGCGCGGGAGCTGGCGGGCTGTGACGTCCGCCGGCGCCAGGCCAGGAAGCCCGGGGCGCCGCGGGTGGCGCTCGCCCCTGACCTGCCGGACCCGTCGGCTGCCCGCGCGCCGCCCGGAGCCGTGGACACCGCGGCGGTCGCAGGGGGAGGGGTGGCCCGGAGGGGTGGAGGACCGGCGGCGGAGACCGAGGCGGCGCGGGACAGGCGGAACGGGCGGCGGCCGGATGCAGGTGTGGAGCGGCCGGTGGAGTGCTGGAGGGGACCGCTGGACGTGACCAAGGCGCGGAGCGTGGCCTCCTGCTCGCCGGCGAGGCGGCCCAGCTCGGCGGCCTCGCCGCCCAGCTCGGCGCCGCGGCGCTGGAGGAGGGCGAGGACCTGCAGGACGGAGTCGTGGATGCCGCGGGCGAGGCGCTCCCGCTCGCGGGTCGCGGCCTCGAGCTCGGTCGCGCGCTGCAGGCGGGCCTCGGCGTCGATCGCGAGGCGCGCGATGTGGCCGATGCCGACGCCGGCCAGCAGCATGAGGACGGGGCCGTTGACGGTGGCCTGGGAGAAGCCGTCGCGGACGACGACGTCGGCGACGCTCATCAGCAGGGCGGCGATCGCGCCGCGGCGGCGGCCGCCGGAGATGGCCCAGGCGACGACCGGGCTCGCCACCCACGCCATCGGCAGGGTGGGGGCGCCGACGCCGAGGCCGTCGGGCTGGACGATCCAGCGGGTGGAGAGCAGGCAGCAGGCGGTGACGGCCAGGTCGGCGGTGAGCAGCGGCCAGCCGCGGCGCTCGGGGCGCGCATAGGCGAGGCTGCTCACCACCGTCCAGGCGGCCATGACGGACAGGACCAGCCAGCCGCCGAGGGGCCAGTAGTAGTGCCGGAAGTTGCCGATCATCAGCACCGCCGCATAACCGAGCGCGGCGATGCGGAAGACCAGCAGCGCCCGCCACAACGGTCCCTCGAGGGCCTTCACGGCGGGGTCAGACCCAGCGGACCGGCGGCAGGCCGGCCTCGACGAGCGCGGCGTCGGTCTGGCTGAAGGGCTTCGAGCCCAGGAAACCGGCGGGGTTCATCGGGCTGGGGTGGCCGGCCTCGATGACCTTGTGCTGGGGGTTGGTGACGAGGACGGCCTTCTTGCGGGCATAGCCGCCCCAGAGGACGAACACGACCCGGCGGGGCATCGAGTTGAGCGCGGCGATCGCGGCGTCGGTGAAGTGCTCCCAGCCCTTGTTGGCGTGGGAGGCGGCCTTGCCGGCGCGGACGGTGAGCACCGCGTTGAGCAGCAGGACGCCGTCGCTCGCCCAGCCGGTGAGGTCACCGTTGGTGGGCGGGGTGACGCCGAGGTCGTCGCGGAGCTCCTTGTAGACGTTGCGCAGCGACGGGGGGATCGACACGCCGGGGCGCACCGAGAAGCTGAGCCCGTGAGCCTGGCCCTCCTTGAAGTAGGGGTCCTGGCCGAGGATCAGCACCCGCGCGGCCTCCGGGGAGCAGAGCCGGAAGGCGGTGAAGAGGTCGGGCAGCGGGGGATAGACGGGGCCGGCCGCATACTCCGCCTCCACGAACGCTTCGAGCTTGTGCACGATCTCGAGATCCAGGTGCGGCTTCATCAGGTCCCGCCAGCCGGCGGGGAGCAGCTCGAGCAAATCCAACGACATGCACCGCACTCTACGAAAGAGGTACGACATTTTGGAGCTGGGCAAAGTGTTGCCAATTCCGACATATCCCCGCGTTCCCGTGCGGAACCCGGGAGACTGGAAGCGTGGCGCACGTAGGACCGGTCGGACATGGCGGCGAACCGTTGACAGTGCTCTGGGCATGGCGACAGGCCCAGCTGGAGCAGGCCGCCCAGGATCGGGCGGCATCACCGCGGCCCAGGCGTCACCAAGATCAGCCAAAGGACAGTCTTGCACAGGACGCGCCGGCGGAAGGGCCGAAACCCGGCGATCTGGGCTATCTCGCGCAGCTCCAGCAGCGGCTGCGTGAGAGCGTGCGCGACGTGCGGTCGGTCGTCGCGCGGCTCGCCGAGGTGCCCCAGGAGCGGCGCACGGTCCTGCACAGCGCGATCGCGGCGGACCAGGCCGCGGCCGATCGCGGCTTCGTGTGGCTGCTGGACCACTTCGACCAGCCCAGCGCCGTGGTGCCGCAGCTCGCGCAGCTGGCCCCGGCGCTCGACGCGCTGATGGGGCCGCACAGCCGCCAGCTGGACCTGTTCGAGGCGGCGCTGGTCGAGGCGGTGCAGACCGACGACCCGGACACGCTGCGGGAGGCCTGGCGGTTCGTCGTCGGCTGGTTGCGCCAGGCCAAGGCGATGCAGCAGGAGGACACCCCGTTCTGGACGGCCACCGTGGTCGCCCACGACCAGCGCCGCGACGACGTGGCGGTGCTGCGCCTGGCGACCGACCTGCCGTACCCGGCCCGGGCGGGGCAGCGCGCCGTCATCGAGCACCCGATGGTGCCGGGCGCGTGGCGGCCCTGCTGGATCTCCGCCCCGCCGGCCGACGGCAACCGGCTCGAGCTGCACGTGCAGGCGACTCCCGGCGACGACGCCACCGGCGCGCTCGTGCACGGCACGCGGGTCGGCGACGCGGTCCGCCTGCACCGGGCCGAGGGGGAGTTCGTCATCGAGCAGCACGGCCGGGCGATCCTGATCGTCGCCGAGGACGTGCACGTCGCCCCGGTGAAGGGGCTGCTGGACGAGCTGGCGGCCCGCCAGGACGACCGGGTCATCCACCTGTTCTGGGGGGTTTCGACCCGCGACGACCTGTACGACCTGGAGTCGCTGCGCGAGCACGCCGCGGCCTGCGCCCACGCCACCGTGCACCCGGTGGTGGCGAGGGGGCCGGCGCACCCGTACCTCAGCGGATCCCTGCCGCAGGTGGTGGTGGACTTCGCCGAGTGGACGTCGCACGACGTCTACCTGTGCGGCTCGCCGCTCGCGGTCGGGGTCATGCGCAACATGCTGGTGGAGCGGTCGGTGCCGGCCGGCCGGATCCACGCCGTCACCCTGGACCAGCTCGCCACGACACCATCGTCGCGGTGATCACGGTGTTGCCGGAGTAGGTGCTCGTCGCCCGGTCGAACGTGCCCCCGCAGGTGATCAGCCGCAGCTGGGGACGGGTGGCCGGGCCGTAGACCAGGCCGGCGGGGAACTCGTGCTTGGAGTACAGCCGCACGCCGTCGACGGCGAACGTGACCGACGAGCCGTCGCGCCGTGCCACGACGATCGTGTCGCCGGGTTTGAGCAGGCCGAGCCGGAAGAACACCGCGGGCCCGCTGCCGGCGGTGTCGACGTGCCCGACGATGACGGAGTTGCCGTTCTCGCCGGGCGTCGGTCCCCGCTCGTACCAGCCGACCTTCGTCGCCTCGCGCAGGGAGGGCGGGATGAGTGTGCCGTCGCGGTCGACGTCGACCCGCTCGACCGGAGCCTCGACGGAGATCGCCCCGATGCGCAGCCTGACCGGGGTGGACGCGGCCACGGCGGCGCCCGCGATCCCGGCGTAGCCCGAACCGGAGGCCGCCACGACGGGTGGTGGCGGGCCCGCGCCGTAGCCGGCGCCGACGAGTGAGACACCCGCGACGGCCAGGGTGATGACGGCCACGGCGGTGCCGCCGCGCCAGGTGCCGTTGGACCTGACGAGCAGGTGCCGGGGCCGGTGCCGGTGCCTCACACCGTGCGGCGTCGCAGGAACAGCGCCCCGGCGGCACCGACCAGCAGCAGTCCGCCGCCGACCGCCATCAGCGAGCGGTTGGGGCCCCGCGCGGTCGACCCGCCGCCGGTCGGCACCCCGCCGGTGGGCGTCACGATCAGCTTGACCACTGAAGAGCTGCCGTCCCCGCAGTCGATGCTGACGTTGAACGTGCCGGCGGAGATCGACACGGGGATGTCGACGGCGACGGAGAACGAACCGGGTGTCTTGCTCGCCTCCATCGGGATGCGGGCCGCCAGGCCGAGCACGGTGCCGGCGACGTCGGCGGACTTCACGCCGTCGGGGCAGACCGTGCTGAAGGTGACGCTCCCGCCCGGTTTCACCGTGTCCGGGGTGACCGAGCCGGCGCCTTCGGCCGACGCGACGCCGGGAAGGGCGAGCGCGGCCGTCGTGCCGGCGATCACGCCGCCGGACAGCAGGATTCTTCGCATGCTCCCATTGGCCATCAAAGCGGGGTGACCGCCGAACACCCAGGCCGGAGGAACTCGCTGAGAAGTGCGTCCGCGACGGCTGTGGGAAGATTGGTCAAGAGGTTGACGAGTGGGAACTGTCGCACGTGAGCGCCCCGCCTCACCGTGGGGCCGGTGCATCTGGAATCCTGCGCGTCGGCGCCATAAGCGCCGGTCGCGGGCAATGGCGGCCGCGGCCATGAGCCGGACTGCGGGACGAGACGGGAACGACGCGCATGAGTGAGTACAAGATCACATACCCGGACGGCGAGCTCGACCTGCCGGCCCGCAAGGCGACGGAAGGGCCCGAGGGTCTCGAGATCTCCAAACTGCTCAAGGACACCGGTCAGGTCACGCTCGACACCGGGTTCGTCAACACCGCCTCGTGCGTATCGTCGATCACCTACATCGACGGCGACGAGGGCATCCTGCGCTACCGGGGTTATCCGATCGAGCAGCTCGCCGAGCGCTCGACCTTCCTGGAGAGCTCCTACCTGCTCATTCACGGCGAGCTGCCGACGCCGGCCCAGCTGGAGGAGTTCACCGGCCGCATCCAGCACCACACGCTGCTGCACGAGGAGATGCGCCGCTTCTTCGACGGGTTCCCGCGCGACGCGCACCCGATGGCGGTGCTGTCCTCCGCGGTGAGCGCGCTGTCGACGTTCTACCAGGACAGCCTCAACCCGTTCGACCCGGAGCAGGTCGAGATCTCGACGATCCGCCTGATGGCGAAGGTCCCGACCATCGCGTCGTACGCCTACAAGAAGGCGATCGGCCAGCCGATGCTGTACCCGGACAACTCCCTGGGTTATGTCGAGAACTTCCTGCGGATGACGTTCGGCGTCCCCGCGACGCCGTACGAGATCGACCCGGTCGCGGTCAAGGTCCTCGACATGCTCCTGCTGCTGCACGCCGACCACGAGCAGAACTGCTCGACGTCCACGGTCCGGCTCGTCGGCTCCAGCCAGGCCAACCTCTTCGCCTCCGTCTCCGCCGGCGTCAACGCGCTCTTCGGCCCGCTGCACGGCGGTGCCAACCAGGCCGTCCTGGAGATGCTCCAGCAGATCCACAACGACGGCGGCGACATCGCGAGCTTCGTCAGCCGGGTCAAGGACAAGAAGGACTCCAGCACCCGCCTGATGGGGTTCGGTCACCGTGTGTACAAGAACTACGACCCGCGGGCCGCGCTGGTGAAGAAGGCCGCGCAGGAGATCCTCGGCCGGATGGCGAAGCCCGACCCGCTGCTGGACCTGGCGATGCAGCTCGAGGAGATCGCGCTCTCCGACGAGTACTTCGTCTCCCGCAAGCTGTACCCGAACGTCGACTTCTACACGGGCCTCATCTACAAGGCGATGGGCTTCCCGACCACCATGTTCACCGTCCTGTTCGCGCTCGGCCGGCTCCCCGGCTGGATCGCCCAGTGGCGCGAGATGATCAACGACCCGGAGACCAAGATCGGCCGCCCGCGCCAGGTCTACATCGGTTACGGCGCCCGGGATTACACGCCGATTGCTGGTCGGTAAAGACCCGCAGCGCCGACCGGTTCTTGCTCGTTTGTACCTTGACGGAGATCGACCCCGGCTGTCTCATACATGAGGTCCATCTGGGGTCGTTGTCCGTTTTCGACAGGGGAGACCGGTTTCATGAGCGCGCCAACGTTGTCGCCGCTACTCACCGCGGCAGTGCAGGACCGTACGTCCGGAGCGACCGGCGTGGCCCGGCAGGTCCTCGACGGCCTCGCCGAGTTCGTCCACGACCCGGTCACGCTGCGTGCGGTCGTGGCGCCCCTGCCGGGCCTGCTGCCCGGGTACGCGTCGATGTGGCACATCGCCCGCGCCGCGAACGCTGACGACCCCGGACCGGCGCTGCGGGCGATCCGCGAGCAGCTCGACCGCGACGTCGAGGCGAGCGTCGCCACCGCGACGCGCCTGCTGCACCAGCGCGGCGGCTGGGCCCGCACCGCCCCCAGCAGCGCCCTCGTGAAGGCCGTCGCGGCGCAGCTGCCCGCCGGCACCGTCGACGCGCCCGGCACCGAAGGGCTGCTGCCGGTGACCGGCATCGCCGGTGCCGACGCGATCAGCCCCACCCGGGTGCTCAACATCAAGGGCACCCTGGCGCTCGCGCAGAGCATCCCCACGATCGTGGTGACCACGTCGCTGAAGCTGGCGCCGGAGCGGGTCTTCGACGGGCTCGGCTCGCCGCTGTTCGAGCGGATCCCGCTGTCCGCCTTCTGGGCCGTCGTGCTCGACGGCGAACTGCTCACGCCGGCCGAGGCCGGCCGCCGCGCCGCGGCACTCCGCTGAGGAATCGGCTGATGCTGTGGGATTGTGTGCGGTTGCGTGCGGCCGGACGCTCTACATAGGACAGTTCCGCGGAAGGCGGGAAGACGGCACGGTTTGGGGCTGTGCAGTGGCTCACGTTGGGAGTACATTGCGTTGCATCCCAAGGACGCCGGGGCCGCCGCTTCCCCCGTGGCGGCGGCCCCGGTCTTGAAGTAGGACGCTGACGCGTTTCGATGCACACCGACGCGGAGACCACATCGGCATGGTGACCGTCTCCCGCCCCCGCGCCACGGCCCCCGCCCACGCCGCCGCGCCGTCCCCACGCACCGTCTGGCTCATCGGCGGGATGATCCTGCTCGCGATCCTGGTGCTGGCCGCGGTCACCGTCTTCATCTGGCGGGTCCAGCATCCCCGGGGCGGCGGCGCGCCGCACACCGTCACCGCGCCCGTCGCCGGCCGCGACCCGGCGACCCTGGACCTGCTCAGCGGGGCCACCGCGGTCACGGTCACCGTCGCGGACCTCGGCGACACGCTGTTGCGGGTGAGCACGCCCGGCGACGGCCGGACGGTCCCGAGCGTGACCACCGTCGACGGCCGCGTCGGCGTGCAGCTGCGGGACTCGGGAAACGGCAAGGCCGACAGGGGTGTCGTCAGCGTCGAGCTCAACCGTGCCGTCCGCTGGACGGTCCGGTTCACGGCCGGCGCCACGAGCAACACCGCGGACCTGCGCGGGCTGCGCGAGATCGGCGGCGTCGAATACGTGGGGGGCGTGTCGAGCATCGAGCTGACCCTGCCCGCCGCGAAGGGCGTCGTGCCCGTGCGGATGAGCGGCGGCGCCTCCACGTTCCGCGTCCACCTGCCGCAGGGCGGGCCCGTGAAGGTCGTCGCCGGCGGCGGCGCCGGCAGCGTCACGCTCGACGGCACCCGGCACGACGGCGTGGCCGGCGGCGCCGTGTTCTCCAGCGGTGACCCGGCCGCCGCCGACAGGTACGAGATCGACAACACCGCCGGCGTCTCCAGCGTCATCGTCGACCGGTACTGACGCTGACGACGGCGATCGAGGTGGACGGCGCCGCCGGTACCGACGCCGGAAAACGGAACCGGAAAGACCTAGGACGATGGAAGGATCAGGCCGGCGCCCGAGACCGGGGCGTCGACCGGAAGGTCGGGCAGCCCGAACAGCTCCGTCAGCCCGGTGACCTGCAGGAGACGGTGCACGAACGGTGACGGGCTGCGCACCTCCATCCGGCCGCCGACGTCACGGGCCTTGTTGTTGATCGCGACCAGGGTGCCGATGCCGATCGAGTCCATGAACGGGACGCGCCGCAGGTCGACGGTGAGCACCGCCGGCCGGTGGGCGTCGATCGTGTCGAGGACCACGGACCGCAGCGCGCCTACCGTCGCGGCTTCCAGAGGACCCAACACTTCCACCACAAGTACGTCTCCGGAGCGGTGTGTCCGGACCATCGCGTCGCCCATTCGAGTCGCGTACCCAGTCCCGCCAAACGGAAACTCACGGGTTGGCGGAGATCAGCAGTGGCAGGACACACACGTACGCCGCCAGCAGGACGCAAGCCTCCGGGCGGGTGATCCTGCTGCCCCGCCACAGCAGCAGCCACGCGAGGACCGCGGCGAACACCATCGCGGTGACCGCGGCGAACCCGAACGGCGCGATCGTCGAGCTGCCCGCGGCGAGACCGACGACCGCGCCGCCGATCAGGCTGTTGAAGATGTTGCTGCCCAACAGGTTGCCGACGAGGAGGTCGCCCTCGCCGCGCCGCTGCGCCTGCACCGACGTCATCAGCTCCGGCAGCGACGTGCCGAACGCGACCAGCGTGAAGCCGATGACCTGGTCGCTGACGCCCCACCGGTGCGCGAGCGTGACCGCGTTGTCGACCAGCAGCTGCGCCCCGCCGAGCGTCGCGACGAGCCCGGCGACGGTCCGCAGCGCCTCGACCCACCACCGGCGGGGCCCCGGCGACCAGAAGACCCACCAGCGGCGCGCCCGGACCGGCGACACGAACGCGGCCACGTCCTCAGGCAGCGGATCCCCGTCCTGTACCCGGGACAGCCGCACCAGCAGGGCGAGCGCGCCGACGCTGAGGACGGCGAGCAGCAGCCCGGCCACGAACTTCAGCCCGACCAGCGCGAACGCGCCGAACACCGCGACCGCGGCCGCCATCAGCGGCGCCTCCCGCACCGGCACCGACGAGCGCACCATCACCGGCGACACGACCGCGACGACACCCAGGACCAGGGTCACGTTGAGGATGTTGGAGCCGACGAGGTTGCCCAGCGCCAGGCCCGCGTTGTCGCGGACCGCGGCGGTGCCGGACACCACGAACTCGGGGGCGCTGGTGCCCAGCCCGATCACGACGACACCGACGATGACCGGCGCGACCCGCAGCAGCGTCGCGAGCCGGCTCGCGCCCACCACCGCCTGGTCGGCGCCCACGGTCAGCAGCGCCAGCCCGAGCAGGCCGAGCCCGACGACGAGCAGCGTCGACATCAGTCTCCTAGGTCCGGGTCAACGGACCGACACAGTACCTCCCCCTGTCGATCCCGCGATCCGTAACCGGTTCCGGGGGAATCCCTCCCCGCACGGCTGGCGGAATGCGCTCGTGAGCCTTATCGTTTTTATCGAGACCGGCGTCTTCCCCCGTGGATGCCGGTCTCACCATTTCTCCGGCCGGTCACGACCGGGCGTTGCCGCGCCACCGGACCAGGACCGTGGCCAGGACCGCCGCGACGATCGAAGCCCCCAGGACCGCCGCCGCGGCCGTGTCGGCGCCGCCGCCGGGCACCGACAGGCGGGCGATCAGCAGGCTCACCGTGTAGCCGACCCCGCCGAGCATCGCGACCGGCAGCACGTCACCCCAGCGGACCGACGGCGGCAGCGCGCCGAGCCCGACCCGCACCGCCAGCCACGCGCCGAGCATGATCCCGATCGGTTTGCCGATGAGCAGCCCGGCCGCGGCCCCCCGCGCGAGCGGGTCACCGATGACGTCACCGGCCGCGGCGAGCGGGATGCCCGCGGCGGCGAGCGCGAAGACCGGGACGATCACGCCGGCCGAGACGGGATGCAGCCGGTGCAGGAGCCGGTCACAGGGCGACTCGGCGTCCGCGGCGGCCGCACGGACCGGTGTCAGCAACCCGAGCAGGATGCCCGTCACGGTGGCGTGGACGCCGCCGCCCTGGACGCAGACCCACGCGCCGGCGGCGACCGGCACGACGAGCCAGGCGGGGGCGTACCGGAGGCGGTGCAGCAGCCCGTACAGCAGACACAACGCCAAACCGGCGGCCAGCCACCACACCCGGACGTCGTGCGCGAACAACACCCCGACGAGCGTGATGGCGCCCAGGTCGTCGATGACGGCGAGCGACAGCAGCAGCACGCGCACCCCGGACGGAAGGGCCGAGCCCGCGAGCGCCAGCACCCCGAGCGCGAACGCGATGTCCGTCGCGACCGGGATCGCCCACGCCCCGTCGTGCGAGGCGGCGCCGCCGGACGCGACGATCGCGACGGCCGCCGGCACGAACATCCCGCCGAGCGCCGCCACGACCGGCAGCGCCGCGGCCCGCCAGCCGGCGAGCTCCCCGACGGTCAGCTCGCGCTTGACCTCCAGCCCGGCGACGAAGAAGAAGACGGTCAGCAGCCCGTCGGTGACCCAGCCCGCCAGCGGCAGGTCCAGGTGCAGCGCGTCGAGCAGCGCCGAGGACGGCGGGCGCAGCGACCAGAACCACTCATACGTGCCGCCGGGCAGGTTGGCCCACAGCAGCGCGAGCCCGGTCGCCACGAGCAGCAGCCTGCCGCCGGTCGTCTCCAGGCGCAGGAACTCCAGCAGCATGTCCAGCCGCCGAACGGGGCGACGTGCCATCGGGGGGCCTCCTCCAGCGGGCAGACTCATCCTGTCCGCCGACCAGACTTCCCGGCACACCTGCGGCGAATGGTACCCCCATCGGCCGACGATCCACTGTGGACCGCCGCCGGGCCCTCATGTCCGTGTCGCGGCCCGCCACGTGTCCCGCGGCGTTCGGGCGTGGTTTTGCTCTCAGGTTCCCGCTCCGGCGGTCGATTGGGCCGTCGGAGAAGGGGAGCGTGGCAGTGAGCGACGAGTTGGGTGACATCGTCCAGGAGTTCCTCGTGGAGTCGCACGAGAACCTGGACCAGCTCGACCGGGACCTGGTGGCACTGGAGGCGGCGCCGGGGTCGCGCGAGCTCCTGTCGTCGATCTTCCGGACGATCCACACGATCAAGGGCACCTCGGGTTTCCTGGCGTTCAACCGTCTGGAGAAGGTGACCCACGTCGGCGAGTCGCTGTTGTCCCGCCTCAGGGACGGCGCGCAGGGCATGACCCCCTCGACGACCGACGCCCTGCTGCGGATGGTCGACACGGTCCGCGGGCTGCTGTCGGAGATCGAGGAGCACGGCCGCGAGCTCGAGGGCGACGACTCGGGCGTGATCGCCGCGGTGAACGCCTGCATCACCGACGGCTCCGCGCCCTCGACGCCCGCCCCGGCTCCTCAGGCGGCCGCTGCTGCCGATGTACCGGGGAGCGCTCCAGCGGCCGCGGTGAGCGGAGACGTCGTCGAACCCGTGACGGCCGCCCCGGCCGCCGAGGTGCTCGTGGTGCAGCCGGTCACCGTGGTGTCCATTCCACCGGCGCCGCAAGCCTCACAAGCCCCACAGGCCCCAGCCGTCCCTCCCGCGGCCGTCCCTGCCGCCGCCGAGCCGCCTGCCGCCGAGCCGCCGCCTCCGCCGGCCGCTCCCGCCGCTGCCCCCGCCGCGGCGGACCCCGCGGCCCCCACGCCCCCCGCCGCCGCGCCGACGTCCGTTGCGAAGCCGGCAGCCCCCGGTGGACCGGGCGGTGGGGAAGTCGCGGTCGAGGAGGGGGTGTCGAAGCGGAGTGTTGCGGATCAGTCGATCCGGGTGGATGTGGATCTGCTGGACAAGTTGATGAATCTGGTGGGGGAGTTGGTGTTGACCCGG
>NZ_JBFAJA010000053.1:0-58654 GCF_040654975.1 Dactylosporangium sp. NPDC050588
TACCGCTGTTCCGTCATGGTCAACTCCACCAGCACTCGGCGGAGTGTCACCCATCAAGTGAAGTCAACCTGTAACGGATCAAGCGGAGTACGACAGCCGCGTCTGGCCGTAAGGGTGAGAACTTTCCATACGTCTTCAAGGCGGCCCTGGCGGGCCGCTCGCGCTGCTCGGGACACGCCGCGCCTTGCCGCTTCGCTCCCGGCGCGGCGGCCCCGGCCGCGCGGAAGTTTCCGCTGGGCACGCCGAAGCCCCGGAAATCTCCAGGCGAGATCCCGGGGCGTAGCGCGATAGTACGGCCGACTGAACAGGGTCGATCAGCGATCCCGCTGCTCGTTGCGCCGGCGCTCTTCTTCTTCGCGGGCCTTGCGTTCCTCGGCCTCGCGCGCCCGCTTCAGCTCCTCCCAAGCCTGCGTCTCTCGCGGGTCTTCCTCTTGTTGGTTCGTGTATTTCGCCATCAGTCGCTCCTTCGTCGCAGCGCGATCAATGCCTAGGACGCCTCTGCGTGGACAATCTTTCGCGCAAATATGACAACGTTCTTCTTACGGCGACGCTCACACACCACTCGGCTAACAATTCGGACCGTTGTGGGAGTTGCCAACCCGAGACTCAGAAGCAGCTCATCCGTTACCGATTCGCTCGGTTCGATCCAACTGTGATCAGCGAAGAGTTCGTGGACCCCGCCGATTCGCTCCCATTCGACCGACGCCGGAGGATCGGGCTGCTCAGCCGATAGTCGGTTGACCATCAAGCCGGTACCCTGCTGCCTGATCGCGATCATGGAGGAGCCGATATTAGTTGCTGTGGCGTTTACTTGTAGCACATCTTTCCCGGCGACGCGGATCCACTGGCCCGTCAGCGTCACTTGGAGACGCGGCTGGAAGGTACGCCCCTTTGCAAATTTGAAGTATGCCCATGTGCCGCCGACGATTAAGGCTAGCGCTGTCACGACCGAGCCAGCAGCCTGCGCGACGGTACTAAAGGTGCCCAGAAAACCGCCTTCTTCGAGCAAAAGGCCAGCCAGATCTGTCCGCATCAGGCTGCCTCCTGCGGGTGGGCCCTGTGGGAATTCGTAATCCTAGCGGACATTCGGCTAGCAATCCGGCTTGGACGTCGCCCGATCGTCCATATCTGGGCGACCCGGTGGACGACCATGCGATCGCCTCCGGCGGGCAGGGCCTCCGGCCCTCCGACCCGGAGCGTGCCTCCGGCGGCCAGGGCTGCGCGCCCTGGACTGCGGCGGGCCGGGAAGCCCTCGGTGGGCTCCGAGCCCTCCCGTTGCGCACCGAGGGCTGCCATGCCGCACCGGCAGGGCGCCAGCGGCCGAGGGCAGCATTCCGGTCCGTACGTCATGGCGCCCCACCGGCACAGCATGTCCGGGCGGAGCCTGCGCAACGGGAAGCCTCTCCGGGTCGGACGTATGTTGCGGAGCAACCGCCAAGACGGGTTGCGCGACGCCGCCAGTGGGAGAAATCTGGGAGACGATCTTGCGAATTGACCCTCAGGACGCCTACGGAGACCTACAGGCACCAACGCGCTGAGCAGCGCAAACAGGATCAGCGCGAGGTAGATCGACGATGTTGACCTTGTTGACACGGAAGAGGTCACTGGTTCAAACCCAGTATCGCCCACCAGCAAAGGGCCCGTTCTCGGAGATCGAGAACGGGCCTTTCGCATGCAGGGGCCCTAACAGGGGGGCTACGGCGCGGCAGCGGCCCGGAGGCGCCCCGACGCCGTCACCGTCATCGGTCTTTCAATCGAAGGGCGATGCGTTGAGCGATCCGGCCCACGGCGACGCTGACCAGTAAGGCTGCCGGAGCTTTCTGCCAGTCGGGATATCCAGGCAGCCAGTGGCGTGACGTCACCGCCAGCGCGACGGCGACGGATATTGCAGCAACCGTGCCGACGGTACGGGAGGGTGGCTGGCTGTCAGCCTTATTCATCTGGTTTCAATACCTCGCCACCACTGTGGCTGTCCAGGGGTCTACGGCGCTGCGGCCGTCCCACCAGGCAAGCCGAACATTTGGTTCATGACCTCGGCGCCGTTCAGCCCGGGTTCGACGTAATTCGGTGGCCGGGAGAGTCGGATCTGGGCGCTGACCTGGGCGGACATGGTTGGGCCGCCTGGAGGGCGTTTCTCTAGGCGGTGGCGTTCCGGCTGGTCAGCGGGGTGCGGGTTGAAGGTCGAGGATCTGCTTGGGGTGGGGGTGTCAACGGCGGATCAGATCCAGATCCAGTCTCAGGCCGCCGTCGACAGGGGGATGCCGAGCTTGGCGAGGAGGTCTCGCTGGGTCTTGGTGAGGGTGGTGACCTGCTGGAACGTGCCGGTGGGGCCGGTGAACGTTCCGGTGGGGAGGCGTTGGAGTTCGCGGCGGGCTTGGGGCCAGGTTGTGCCGGTGCGGGTTTCGATGATGCGGACGAGCAGCAGGGCGAGCCAGCACAGCACGACGTGGGCGCGGATGCGTGCTTCGAGCCGGTGGTAAACCGGTCGGAGGTCGATGATCTGTTTTCATGTCGCGCCAGCCGCGTTCGACCTCGAGGAGTTGCTTGTAGCCCAGGGCGATGTCCTCGGCGCTGAGGTGGGGGTCGGAGCAGCGCAGGAGGTACTTGCCGTCGAGGTTCTCCTCCGCCTTGATCCTGGCGTGGTCGATGCGGAGCTTCCCGGCGGGGGTGGCTCGCAGGTAGCGGTTCAGTCCGGGCTTGCCGGCGATCTTCCCGCGCAGTTCGCCGCGTTTGAACTCGCTGAGCTGGTCGGTGTCGGCGATCAGTTCCTGCAGGTGGGTGACGAGTTGCTCACGCATGTGCTGGTCGCGTTGCGCGGCTTCGGGGTTGTGGCAGATGACGAACCGGTCGGTGTCGCTGATGCGGACTTCCTTGACGCGCATGTTCTCGGCGATCTCGGTGTAGCGGCCCTGCCGGGACAGGGCAGCCTTGACCTCGGGCGATCCGGAGCGCAGCTTCTCGCCGATGATGTAGGCGTGGTCGCCCTGGCGTAGGTAGCGGCGGTTCTCCGCGGAGGAGAAGCCGCGGTCGGTCACCCACACGATCTTCGACAGGGTCCAGTCCCGCATCTCGTCCTTGACCTGCCGGATCACCGTCTGGTCGGAGGCGTTGCCCGGCCAGCACCAGCAGCGCACCGGGATGCCGTCGCGGGTCACGGCCATGCCGATGACGATCTGTGGCAGGTCGTCGCGGGCATCCTTGGACTTGCCGTAGGCGCGGAACCCACCATGGTTGCCGTCGCTGCCGGTCTCGTTGCCGGTGTCGTTGTCGGTCTTACTGTGCTGTAGCGGGCGGCCGGTGTCGTCGCGGGCGACAGGCGCGTCGGGCTCCTCCAGTTCGAAGTAGGTGTTGGTGGTATCGAAGAACAGCAGGTCCACTTCAAGGTTCAGCAGCGTGGCGACCTCGTCGAAGACCTGCTTCTCCACCTCGCCGGTGACCTCGTGCAGCCAGTCCATCGCCCGGTAGCAGGACTGTTCGCCGATCTCGGCCAGCCCGTCGATGTGCGTGTCGTTGGTGATCCAGTCGGCGGCGGCGAGCTTCGACGACGGCGCCAGGGCCCGGTTGGCGACCAGAGCGAACAGCACCCGCTCGGTAGTGCTCATGTCCCGGGGCCGGCCGCGTTTGGGCTGTCCGGCCCGGGCCACGATCTGGTCGATGCGCAGGCTATGCCACAAGTGGTCCAGTACGTAGGTGCCGCCGAACGGCACCGAGGAGACGAACTCCAGGTCGGATGCGGCGGTGGCCGCGAGTGCGTCGCCGGGGTCGAGGAGTTTCGATAGAGACGCGACGAGACGTTTGACGGCGTCGCGGTCGAGGTGGTCCTCGCGGCCGAAGGTGAACAGCACCTTGGGCACTGCCCGGCCCGTGGCCGGGTCCCATTCGTTGTGGGCCAGGTGCAGGTAGCGGACCGTGCCGGACTTGTTCTCCCGTTTCGTCGTCTTCACGTACACGGCTCTAGACCATGCAAGGAACGCCCATTTCAGGGAAGGCTTAAACAACGAATCGCGTCTCTAGGCGCTTCCGGCTGTTCCGCCACTCCCGGCCCGCTGACCAGCAGGTTCTGCCCCGCAGTACCTCCAGGACAGCCGAATTACGTCGAACGCCGGTTCAGCAGGACCGGTCGGAGCTGGTGGCGTTAGACCGCCTCGGTGACCCTCGTCCCCGCGTGTCCGACGATGTCGGCGATCTGCTCCAGGGTCATCCCGTGCGCGGAAGCGATCGACACGAAGCTGTGTCGTAGCTCACGCGGCGTCCAGCTGTGATCCGTCAGCCCGGCCTTCCTGGCGACGGCCCGGAAGGCGCGCCGCACGTTGGCCGCGTCGAGCGCCGCCCAGCCATGAGCGTCCTCGTGGTGTGTGAGTAGCGCGACTGGATCGAACCGTCCTCGTGGCCGATCTGGTCATCCATGAGCGGTGCCGGCGTGCGACGTCGACGAGTTTCGGACCCGCCTGCCGCGCCGGGCCGGACGATGTGCTCCTCACCAGATCGGCCAGCCACCAGGGGATGAACACCGTCCGGTACGAGTCGTTCTTCGGCGGGCAGTGGACGAGTTCGCCGGTGTCCAATTCGTACGGCTGCCGGCGCTGCACCGAGCGTGATGCGGACGCGGAGCCGATCGACGGTGTGCGTTCCGGCGGCGCGGCTCAGATGAGAGGCAGGGATCGGCTACCGTCTACACGAATTTCGAGAGGTGTGTCGACCTCCAAGGGGGCATGGTGTCCACACATCATCGCGTTGTCGCATGCACAATCGTCGCAGTCGGCCTGGCGGCGGCGTGGTATTTGCAGGACACGGCCACCACGACCGGCCCGGGGGACGTCGCAGCGCGTCCCTCTGCTACCGCCATCGTCCAAGTTCCGCCGGCGAGCCGTCAGGCCGCGCCGGCGCTGACCGGGCAACTCCTCGACGCCAGCGCCTTCCGTCTCGCCGAATGGCGCGGATACGTCGTGGTCGTCAACTTCTGGGCGTCCTGGTGTGCGCCCTGCGGTGACGAAGCACCGGATCTGCAGGCCGTCGCCGACGCCACGGCCGGCCTCAGCGTGCGCATGCTCGGCGTGAACATCAACGATGACCGCGACGAGGCCAGGAAGTTTGTCGACGCCTACCATCTGACCTACCCGAGCCTGTTCGATCCGGCCGGTGAGATTCCGCTGATCTTTCCCGCGATCTCGCCCCGCACGCTCCCGAACACCGTCATCCTTGACCGGGCCGGCAACGTGGCAGCCGTCGCTCGCCGCAAAGTCACCCGCACCGAACTCGAGGCCGCTGTTCGAGCCCTCCTTGCGGAGTCGGTGGCAACCGGGTGACTGGCAGCCAACCGCTCCGCGGTCCGGATCCGTGCTGGCGCGTCGATGGCGGCGTTCCGTACGTTCGCCTCATGCCTGAGCCTTTGAACGTAGTGGCACCGAGTTCCCAGCAAGGAGGCACGCCAGGACAGTCGTTGTAGCCGACGACAAGGGCGGCGATGAACCGTTGCCGGGGCCGCCGGGCGGCGTGACCCGCAGCGTCACGGTGGCTGCGGTGATCAAAAAGCGGATCCGGTCGTGGTGACCGGATCCGCTGTTCGATCAAGCGGGGGTGCTGTCCTCAGGACGTCCGGGAGCGGCGGAGAGCCAGGACGGCGACGACCAGGCCGGCCAGGCCGGCGACGAGGCCCGCGATGCCCAGGCCGATGGCCGTACCGTCGCCGCTGTCGCCGTCGTCGTCCTTCGCGGCGACCGAAGCGGCAGGTGCCGCGGAGGCCCCGGATGCCGCAGCGTCGGTCTTCTTGGTGAGCTTGAGGACGGGGGCGGGGTGTTCGGCCTCGGCGCTGGCGGCGGGCTCGTCGATCCAGCGGACGATCTCGCCGGTGGAGTAGGTCTGGAGGGCCTTGAAGACGATCTGGTCGGTGGTCGGCAGGGGGCCGAGGGAGACGTCGAACTCCTGGAACTGGTGGGGCTTGATCTCCGCGCCGGCCGACGCGGTCCAGGTGATTTTGGAGACGGCGTCGGTGAGCTCGCCGTCGTCGGTCTTGATCGGGGTGGCGAGCTTGCTGGTCTCGGCGACGGCGGTCCAGCCCTGGAGCGGTTTGAGCGACACCGACGCGATCGGCTTGTCGGTGGGCAGCGCGATCTCGAGCTTGGTGGTGGAGGCGTCGTCGCGCTCGTTCGGCACCCGGAACGTCACCTTGGTGTAGCCGCCCTGCGTGGCGGTGTTGGGGTTGACGGTGACGTGAGCGGAGGCGGCGGCGGGGAAGGCGAGTGCAGCGGCGGCGGCCGCGGCGACGGCGACACCCGCGCGGACCACGTGGGTCAGGCGCATGATGCGGGCTGTCCTCTCGGGCAGGAACGACAAGGTCAACCGGGTAGTCGCCCCGGATCACCGGAAAGTTCCCGCGGTTCTACGCTAAATCCGCCGGGTCGGCATACGCCGTGCCGAGCGCCGTGACGGCGAACAGGCCGATCGCCAGGACGTGCACCGCCGTGCACCACAGGCAGATCGCGTCGAGGGTGAAGAGCTCCGCGTAGACGAGCCAGACGACGAACAGCACGCCGACGCCGGTGCAGGCGAGGCGGGCGAGCCGCACGTCCCGTCGGGGTGTCCGCCACAGCGCCGACAGGGCGAGCATGGCGACGAAGTACAGCAGACCCAGCACCGCCACGGGGATGCCGAACACCGCGGACTGCTCGCTGGTGGTGACCTTCAGGCAGTTGAGCGCTCCCGTGTCCGGGCAGGCGAGGGTCGTCGACGACGTGAAGTGCTCATACGTCAGGTACGCGGACACGGCCAGGCCGAGCACGGACAGCACCAGCGAAACGGGCGGCACCCACCGCTGCACCAGCGGGCCGGTGGTGGTCTCGGTCATGCTCAGACCTTTCCCTGGAAGGCGGTCACGGCCTGGGAGGTGCAGACGTTCGCCGGTTTGCCGCCGGTCACCTTGCACAGCACGGCGGTGATCGCGTTGGCGTTGCCGTTGACCGCCTTCGCGATCTCGCTGCCGGGGTCGGACAGCGCCTTGGTCACCTGCTCGGCGGTCATGCCGGCGAGCAGCTCCGGGCTGAACGTCGCGCCGGAGGTGATCGCCTGGTTGGCGTAGTCGACGAACGGGATCGATCCGGCGGACTTCGCGTCCACGTAGGGCGGGGCGTTGAACTTCTGCACCAGCTGCGCCTGCTGGGGGGTCAGCTGGTCCAGCGGCGTGTACGAGCCGCCCTTGCGGGTCCTGCCGCTGGTCTCGACGCCCTGGAAGGTGAGCACGTCGCTGGTGTACGTGCTGCCGTGGAACGACACCGTCGGCGTGTCGGGGTACACGTCGTCGGACGCCGAAGCGGTGATCGTCAGGCCGCTGAACGTCCCGAACCTGGACAGCGCCACGACCACCGGCCAGCGCTGCGCGGCGCAGAACGGGCAATACTCGGCGCCGACATACAGCACCAGGGGCTTGCCGCCCTCGGTGAGCACCGGCTGGCCGGTGACCGCCTTCGGCAGGATCTCGGCGGATCCGACGCCGACCTGGTCGAGGACCGCGGGCGGCACGGACGTCAACTGCGCGACGATCGCGGCGGCCGCCTCGCCGGTGGGAAAGGCCGGTGTGGGCTTGGTCTCGGGGCCGCCGGCGCCGCCGAGCTTGGCGACGATCATGACCGCGAACACGACCAGGACGGCGGCGATCGCGGCCGTCGCCTTGCGCATCCTGCCCCGCCTGGCGGTCGCCCGCTCCTGGATCAGTCGCATCCGTCGCGCGTATTCGCGCGAGTCCCGCTGGCGCTTCGACACGCGCAACCCCCCACTCGTCTGTCTATTAGTCGTATCGGACCCGCCCGTTGGTTCCCTCCGTGGCTGAATTTAGGCAGACACGCGTCCGTCGCACTGGGTCGAAGGGCCCGCCACGCCGGGTACAGCGGCAGATCTTGCGCGGGCCGGTGTGGCGGTGCAATGTGGCTTGTCGGCACCTGGACACGGACGCGAGGGGCTAAACGACCATGCAGCGACGACATCTTCTGACAGCGGCGGCGAGCGGCGCGGTCGCCGGCGCCGCGGGACTGGCCGGCACCGCGTCGGCCGGCGAAAGCGGGGGGCCAGCGTTGAAGCCCGGCAAGACCCGGCTGATCAGCCTGTCGCACGTCAACGACCCGGCGACGACCAACATCTACCCCGGCGACCCGGCGTTCGAGCTGGAGACCATCGCCACCATCGAGAACGAGGGCTACTACCTGCAGTACGTCCGCGAGGGCGAGGCGACCGGCACACACTGGGGCGCGCCCGGGCACTTCAACGCCGGCGAGCCACTGGCGGACGACCTCGACCCCAACGACCTGTTTCTGCCCGCGGTCAAGATCGACGTGCGGGACAAGTGCGCCCGCAACGCCGACTACGCGCTGACGGTCGACGACGTGAAGCAGTGGGAGCGCCGGCACGGCCGCATCCCCGCCGAGTCGATGATCATCATGTGGACCGGCTGGGAGTACAAGTGGGGGACCGACGCGTTCCCGAACCTCGACGCCGACGGGGTCCTGCACCAGCCGGGCTTCGCACCCGAGACGGTCCAGTGGTTCATCGACACCGGCCGGATCGGGCGCAACGGCGGCACCGGCATCGACACGTTCGGCCCCGACCTGGGCACCGACCCCGACTTCAGGGCGTCGCTGCTGGTGTACCGGCGGCACCGCATCAGCCTGGAGATCCTGGCCAACCTGGCCAAGTTCCCGGCGACCGGCGGGTCGATCCTGTGCGGCGGCTTCATCAACGCGAAGGGCTCCGGGTCGACCGCGCTCATCTACGGCGTCCTTCCTCACTAAAGTCGCGCCTCCGGGTGCCGATGCGGTGCGTGTGGAAGGCATCACCGGCATCGCCACCCGGATGGCAGAGATCCGCTCGCAGCTCGCCGCCCTGTCCCCGCCTCCTCCTGCCGTACAGGCCGCGCCGGAGTCGTCCTTCGCCTCCGCGTTGTCGGCGGCGACGTCGTTGCAGGACCGCTACGAGAACGGCCGCATCCCCGTCGCGGCGCTCGCCGAGGTCGGCTCGACCGGGCACCGCCTCGCCGCCCCGGCCGCGGCCGCGCTCGAGAGCCTCCTGCGCGCGGCGCAGCGCGACGGCGTGAAGATCGGGATCACCGACTCGTACCGCAGCTATGACGAGCAGGTCGACCTCGCCCGCCGCAAGGGCCTCTACTCCCAGGGCGGCCTGGCGGCGAAGCCCGGCACCAGCGACCACGGCTGGGGCCTCGCCGTCGACCTGGACCTCGACGCCAGGGCGCAGGCCTGGATGCGGGCCAACGGCGGCCGTTTCGGCTTCACCGAGAACACGCCGCGCGAGCCGTGGCACTGGAAGTTCACCGCCTGAAGTTGTCGTACCCGGCGGTTACGCTGCCGGGCATGGTGTTGTCGTTGCTGCTCACCGCGCATCTCGGCCTGGCCGCCATGTGGTGCGGCTCGATGGGCTACAGCCTGCTGGTCGTCCAGCCGAAGCTGGCCCGCGCCGGGCTCGGCGACGACCAGCTGGAGGAGCTGCTGACGCTGCTCGCCCAGGGCAACCGCTGGAAGGTCATCCCGATCGTCGCCGCCCTGCTGGCCACGGCCGCCGCGATCCTCACACTGACGGGCAGTGCTGCCTTCATCGCGGTGTTGCTCCTGTACGGCGTGGCCGCCGCCGTGTTCGCCGACGTGTCCTGGCGGCACTGGCCGACCAGGGTGTTCGCGCTGCCCGCCGAGCGTCCCGGCCTGCGCCGCGCACTCCGCTTACGCGCCTGGACGATGCTGGTCCTGGTCGGCGCGGCCTTCACCACCGCGCTGTGGACGTCGGCGTGGGCTTGGGCGGGTGCGTCCTGACCTCCCCGGTTAGCGGTCGTAGGTGAGCCACCGGTTCAGCTCGACGGGGCAGTGGTCTTCGTTGGCGATGATCATTGGGTCGGGCCGTGCGGCGGGCGGTGGGGGTGCGGGTCGTGCGTAGCCACGATTGTCGGTGGGCTGCTGGTCACGGGCGCTGTGATCGTTGCTCTGACGGGCGGTGCTGTCTTCGTCGCGGTGTTTGCCCATGTACGGTGTGGCCGCCGTCGCCGTGTTCGCCGGCGTGTGCTGGCGGCGCTGGCCCCGGGGTGTTCGCGCTGTCTGCCGTGCGTCCGGGCCAGCGCCGCGCTCCTGTCCTGGTCGGCGCGGCCTTCACCGTCGCGCTGTGGACGTCGGCGTGGGCCTGGTCGGGTGCGTCCTGACCCTGGTCAGCGGTCGTCGGTGAGCCACCGGTTCAGCTCGACAGGGCCGTGGTCTTCGTTGGCGATGATCATTGGGTCGGGCCGTGCGGCGGGCGGTCGGGGTGCGGGTCGTGCGTAGCCACGATCGTCGGTGGGCTGCTGGTCACGGGCGCTGTGATCGTTGCTCTGACGGGCGGTGCTGTCTTCGTCGCCGTGTTTGCTCATGTACGGCGCGGCGCCGTCGCCGTGTTCGCCGACGTGTCCTGGCGGCGCTGGCCGACGCGGGTGTGTTCGTGCTTCCCGCTGAGCGCCACGGTCTGCGCTGCGATCGTCGTTCTGGCGGACGGTGCTGTGGGCAACGGCCTGGGCCGGCCGCTGTTAGTGTTCGCGGGGCGACCAGCGTCGATGCAATGGCCGCCCGGACTGACAGGAGGACCTGATGTATCCGGCACCCGCCGCCCGCCCGAGTTTCGGCTGGAAGCTCCTGCAGAGCTGGTGGGTCCTCATCTCGATCCTGGGGTTCGGCTGCTTCAGCGGCGCGGGCCTGGTCCTCGTCGGTCTGCGCGCACGGAAGCCGGCGTGGTGGGGCTGCGGCGTCGGGTACCTCCTCATCGGCACGGCCATGGTCGTCCTGTCCGAGAAGGCCACGATGCCGGACGATCCTTCCAGCGGCGGCGGCTTCGCGGCGCTGTGGCTCGTGCTGTGGGTGGTGTGCGTCGTGCACTCGTTCGTGCTCAACGTGTACTGGCTCCGCTGGCTGGAGCAGCGCCGCGCCGTGGCGGCGTTCGGCTCTCCCGCGGCCGTCGGCTCCCCGGCCGCGTTCGGGTCGCCCGCGGCGTTCGGGTCTCCGGCCGCCTTCGGTTCGCCTGCGGCGTTCGGCTCGCCGGTGGGTCCGGCGTCCGCGGTGCCGTATTCCGTGCCGCCGGCCGGTTTCCCTGCCCAGGCGACCCCGTCCGCCGGGTTCAATCCGTACGCGACGCCGGCGGCCGGTTTCCCCGCGCAGGCGACGCCGCCCGCCGGCTTCGGTCCGCAGGCCACGCCGTCGGCCGGCTTTCCGGCCCAGTCCGGCGGGTTCACGTCGCAGCAGTTCACGGTCGACCCGATCCCGTCGACCTCCACCACCCCGTGGCCCGCCCCGACACCCTGGACGCCGACCGCCGCTTCTGTCGACGTCAACACCGCCGACGCCACGCTGCTCGCCACCCTCGACGGCTTCGACGCCGCCCGCGTCGCGTACGTCCTCTCCGAACGCCACCGCCGCGGCGGCTTCACCAGCCTCTCCGAGTTCGCCACGACCGCCCAGCTGTCCCCGCACCAGTTCGACCGTATCCAGCACCGCCTGACCCTCACACCCCCTCGCCGGTACTGATCCGGCGTGTACAGGCTCCCTCGCACAGCGTGACGCGACTGGATTCGGCGTTGCGCGGGAGGGAGAATGGTGGGGCAGCGCCAATCGGGGGAGGCGGCGCATGTTCGCTCTGCCATTGTCTGAGATGTGTCGATCTGATCTGGTGGCTGGCCAGCACGCCCGCCGCCGCGAGGAACGCCGGCGGGCCAGGGCCGAGTTCGCCGAGGCGCGCACGCACGGACTCGCCGCCCGCCACGCCTTGAAGCTGGCCCGCCTCCGCCCGCCACCGTCCGACAGGCCACACACCGCAGCTCGGTTCGCAGCCCAGCCCGCTGACGGGCCTGCTGCCGTGGCTCCGCCTACTGCCCGGCCCACTGCTGTGGTTTCGCGTGCTGCCGGGCCTGCTGACTGGTCCCCTGCCCGGCCGGCTGTTGTGGTCCCGCACGTCGCGTGTCTTCACCGACGATCGCGCCGACCGGCCGCCCGCGCGCGGGTCGCGGCGGTCCAGCTGGCACTCTTCCCGATCGATCTCGTGCTCGACGCACTTCCACCGAGGGCCGCCCCGGTCGACGCAGTTTGTGGAGGAGCTTCAGCTGGGCCGGGGATGGCTTCGCCCGCACCGGAAGTTGCTTCGGCTGGGTCGGGGGTGGCTTTCCCCGCACCGGAAGTTGCTTCGGCTGGGTCGGGGGTGGCTCTGGGCGCGGCGGGGGTGCTAGTGGACGAGGAGGACGACCAGGGTGCGGGGGCCATGGACGCCTTCGACGCGGTTGAGTTCGATGTCGCTGGTGGCGGAGGGGCCGCTGATGAGGGTCAGGGGGCGGGTCGGGGTGAGGCGGGCGAGCAGGTCGGGGACGGTGCGGACGACCTGGTCGGCGCGGACCACGCAGAAGTGGCGGTCGGGGACGAGGGTGATCGCGCGGCGGCCCTGGTCGGGGCTGCCGTCGAGGGCGATCGTCCCGGTCTCGGCGCACGCGGCGGCGCAGGCGGTGGCGACGCCGGCGAAGGTGTCCAGGTCGGCGGGGGTGAGGGTGCCGTCGTCGACGTGGGCGCCGGGGAGCTCGAACGGCAGGGCCGGCGGCACGATCAGCCGGCCGCCGGGAGGCATGGTGGCGTCCAGGGCGGCCCGCAGGTCGGTCTCGAGCGTGGCGGGGGTGGTGGGGACGACCGTGGCTTTGTAGTCGGTCAGGCGGTCGGCGAGCAGGGACAGCAGCTCGGGGGAGTCCGTCGGCACCGCCCCCGCGCGCCGGTAGTCCCGTGGCACGGCGGGCACGGCCGGGTCGGACCCGAGCGCGGCCCGGATACGGGCCAGCACGTCGGCGCGGGCGTCAGTCATCGGCCCTCCTGCGCATCGAGATGGGGGAGGTCACGCCGCTGATCAGAAGACTCGCCAGGAAGGCCACCAGCGGGCGACCCCGGCCGGGGATCAGCCGGCGAACCGGGGCGGAGGTCAGAAGCGGGGCCGGGACCAGGATCAGATGACGGTTCGGGAAGCGGTTCAGAGGCCGGCCCGGGGCGGAGGTCAGCAGGCGAGCTCGGAAGGAGATCGGCAGGCGAGCTGGGCTGGGGGTCCGAAGCCGAGCCGGTCCGGGCGTCGGCGGGCAGGTCGGGCTGGGCAGCTGGAGGTGGGCTGGAGCGTGGGCCAGCGGGCGAGCCGGGCTGGGCGTCGGAAGCCGTGCCGGTCCGGGCGTCGGCGGGCAGGCCGGAGTGGGGGTCGGCGGGCCGGGAGTCAGGCGCCGGGCCGGGATCGGCGTCAGCGGGCAGATCGGGCTGGGCAACAGAAGGCGGGCCGGATCGAGGGCCAGCGGGCGAGTTGGGCTGGGCGTCGGATGGCGGGCCGCCGGGATGGGCGTCGGCGGGCAGATCGGGCTGGGCAGCCGGAGGTGGGCCGGAGCGAGGGCCAGCAGGCGAGTTGGGCTGGGCGTCAGAAGGCGGGCCGGAGCGGGAGTCAGGAGGCGAGCCGGGACCGGGGTTGGTGGGTGAGTTGGGGTGGGCGTCAGAAGGCGGGCTGGAGCGGGGGGCAGGAGGCGAGCTGGGATCGGGGTCAGTAGACAGGCCGGGGCCGGGGTTGGTGGGTGAGTTGGGGTGGGCGTCAGAAGGCGGGCTGGAGCGGGGGGCAGGAGGCGAGCCGGGATCGGGGTCAGTAGACAGGCCGGGGCCGGGGTTGGTGGGTGAGGTGGGGCGGGCGTCTGAAGGTGGTGCGGGGCGGGTGCGCCACCAGTCGCGGAAGGACTGGGCCGGGGGGCGGGGGAGGTCGCGGGAGGTGGTCCATGCGGAGAGGGGTGGGGGCAGGGTCGTGATGTGGTCGGTGCGGCGGCCGAGGAGGCGGCCGAGGCGTAGGAGGCGTTCGGCGCTGCGGAAGCGGGCCGGGCGGGACATCACCCAGGACATGGCGGCCATGGTGATGGCCTCGGGGGAGGGGAGCGGGGAGGCGGCGCGGGCTTCCACGTGGCGGTTTCGCAGGTGTACGAGCATCGAGGGGATGTCGATGCGGACGGGGCAGGCGTCGAAGCAGGCGCCGCAGAGGCTGGAGGCGTAGGGGAGGGAAGCGTTGTCCTCGACGCCGGTGAGCTGGGGGCTGAGGACGGCGCCGATCGGGCCGGGGTAGACGGAGCCGTAGGCGTGGCCGCCGGTGCGTTCGTAGACGGGGCAGACGTTGAGGCAGGCGCTGCACCGGATGCAGTGCAGGGCGGCCCGGCCCGAAGGGTCCGACAGGACGGCGGTGCGGCCGTTGTCGACCAGGACGAGATGGAAGTCCTGCGGGCCGTCGCCGGGGGTGACGCCGGTCCAGAGGGACGTGTAGGGGTTCATCCGCTCGCCGGTCGACGAGCGGGGCAGCAGCTGCAGGAACACCTCCAGGTCGGTCCACGTGGGGACGACCTTCTCGATGCCCATGACGGTGATCAGGGTCTGCGGGAGGGTCAGGCACATGCGGCCGTTGCCCTCGGACTCGACGACGGCGAGGGTGCCGGTCGCGGCGACCGCGAAGTTGGCCCCCGACACCGCGACCCGGGCGGTCAGGAACTTCTCGCGCAGGTACGCGCGGGCGGCCATCGCCAGCTCACGCGGGTCGTCGGAGAGCGAGGAGGCGGCAGGCATCGTGCGGCGGAAGATGTCGCGGATCTCGGTGCGGTTGCGGTGGATGGCGGGGACCAGGATGTGCGACGGCTTGTCGTCGCCGAGCTGCACGATGAGCTCCGCCAGGTCGGTCTCCCACGCGGTGACACCGCCCTCGGCGAGCGCCTCGTTGAGCCCGATCTCCTGCGTCGCCATCGACTTGACCTTGACGACCTCGGTGGCGCCGGTCGCGCGGACCAGGTCGAGGACGATCGCGTTGGCCTCGACCGCGTCGCGGGCCCAGTGCACGGTGCCGCCGCGGGCGGTCACCTGCTCCTCCAACTGCTCCAGGTACACATCCAAGCGAGCCATGGTGGAGGCCTTGATCGCCTCGCCGGCGAGGCGCAGCTCCTCCCAGTCGGGCACCTCGGCCACGACGGCGGCACGCTTGCCGCGGATGGTGCTCGTGGCATGGCCCAGGTTGCGCCGCAGCTGGTCGTCGGCGAGCGCCGTCCGGGCCGCGACCGGGAAGGACGTCGAGCCACGCAG
Organism: Dactylosporangium sp. NPDC050588; assembly: GCF_040654975.1. Lineage (NCBI taxonomy): Bacteria > Bacillati > Actinomycetota > Actinomycetes > Micromonosporales > Micromonosporaceae > Dactylosporangium > Dactylosporangium sp. NPDC050588. The sequence continues at coordinate 15,117 of NZ_JBFAJA010000053.1, forward strand.
CGCGCCGACCCCTCGCGGCGCGTACACCGGCATCCCAAGGAACACGGAGGTCATGTCGCCGCCAGAATCTCTGCGAGGTGCACGGGCCGGGCGACCGCCTCCAAAGAAGATGCATCAGAGGAAGAGAGGCGGGACAGGCCGCCGCCGATGTGCATGAGGCAGGACGAGTCGCCGGCCGAGACGACCGAGGCGCCGGTGGACAGGACGCTGCGGAGCTTGTCGCTGAGCATGGCCGCGGACGTGTCGGCGTTCTTCAGCGCGAACGTGCCGCCGAAGCCGCAGCACTGGTCGGCGCCGGGCAGCTCGACGAGGTCGATGTCGCGGACCGCGCGCAGCAGCCGCAGCGGCCGGTCACCGACCCGCAGCATGCGCAGCGAATGGCAGGTCGGGTGGTAGGTGACGCGGTGCGGGAAGCGGGCGCCGACGTCGGTGACGCCGAGGACGTCGACGAGGAACTCCGACAGCTCATAGGTGCGCTCGCCGAGCTCCTCCGCCCGGTGCGACAGCGCGACCCGGCCGGCCCGGCGGGCGACGGCCGCGTGCTGGTGGCGGATCGAGCCGACGCACGAGCCCGACGGCGCGACGATCGCCTCGTAGCCGGCGAACGTGTCGACCTGGTGCTCGACCAGCTTCAAGGCTTCGCGCTGGTACCCCGTGTTGATGTGCATCTGGCCGCAGCAGGTCTGCGCCTCGGGGAAGACGACCTCGTGGCCGAGCCGCTCCAGCAGCTCGACCGTGGCCCGGCCGACCTGCGGAAACATCGCGTCGGCGAGACAGGTCACGAACAGTGCCACACGCATCGATCACCGCCCTTTCGGAGAATCCCGCTGAGATGGCCGGCGGGTGCGGGGCCGGCCACTCGACTCGCGGACGATCAGCTCCGGCTGGAACACCACGTGGCGGTGCTCATGGCGGCCGTCGTCCTCGATCTCCTCGAGCAGCAGGGCCGTGGCGGTGCGACCGAGCTGTTCCCGAGGCTGTCGCACGGAGGATAGCGGCACCGCGGCCGCCGCGGCGAATTCGATGTCGTCATATCCCACGATCGCCACGTCCTGCGGCACGCGGATGCCCCGCTGGGTGAGGCCCTGCAGCACGCCGAGCGCGACGAGGTCGTTGGCGCAGAAGACCGCCGTGGAGCCGGCCGCGGCGTCGATCTCGGCGGCGGCCGCCCGGCCCGCGGCGACGGTGAGGTTGGGCGTGGGGACCACCGAGAGCTCGGCCTTCCCGGCCACGGCCGCGGAGATCCCGGCGTGCCGCTCCCGGACCTGGGTGATGGAGGCCGGCCCGCCGACGAACGTGATCCGCCGGTGGCCCTGCTCCACGAGGTGCTCGCCGGCGAGCCGGCCGCCGAGCACGTCGTCGACGGCGACCGAGCAGCGGCTGTGCCGGCCGGTGCCGCGGTCGACCAGCACGACCGGGGTGCCGCGCTGGATGAGCAGCTCCAGGCGCGAGTTCGGCGACTCGTCGACGGGCGTGATCAGGACACCGCGGACCCGCTGCTCCTCGAGGAGGTCGAGGTGGCGGTGCTCGCGGCCGGCGTCCTCGCCGCTGTTGCAGACCACGACCATGACGCCGTGCTCCTCGGCGGCTGCCTCCGCGCCGCGGACCACGTCGGTGAAGAACGGGTTGGTCACGTCGAGCACGACGAGCGCGATCTGCCGGCTGTGCCCGGCCCGCAGCTGCCGCGCCGAGTCGTTGCGCACGTAGCCCAGCTCGGCGATGGCGTCGAGGACCCGCTGCCGGGTCGACGAGGCGACCAGCTCGGGACGGTTGAGCACGTTGCTGACGGTGCCGATGGAGACGCCCGCGCGGCGGGCCACCTCCTTGATGCCGGTCGTGGTGGACATCGATCTCCCGTACCTCTGAAACGTGTCAACTCGAAGAGGGTGTATCAAACCGGTAACGCCATTGAAACTCTTGACGCCATCGACGGTCTGCTTCTACCGTCACTGTAGTCATCGCATGAAACGTTTCACAAGGGAGGACGGCGAGGTGCTGGTTCTCGAGGGCGTGAGCAAGTCGTTCGGCGCCGTGACCGCGCTGCGCGACGTGCGCCTGGAGCTGCGCGGCGGCGAGGCGCACGCCCTCGTCGGGGAGAACGGCGCGGGCAAGTCGACGCTGGTGAAGATCCTGGCCGGCGCGCACGCCCCCGACACCGGCACGATCACGCTCGACGGGCAGCCGCTGCGGCTCGGCGGCCCCGCCGACGCCCGCGACGCCGGCATCGCCGTCATCTACCAGGAGCCGACGCTGTTCCCGGACCTGACCGTCGCGGAGAACATCTTCATCGGCCGGCAGCCGCTGCGCTCGCTGCGCCGCGTCGACACCGCCGCGATGCGGGCCCGGTCCGCCGAGCTGTTCGCCAGGCTCGGCGTGCACCTCGACCCGGACCGGCCGGCCCGTGGGCTGTCGATCGCCGACCAGCAGCTGGTCGAGATCGCCAAGGCGCTGTCGTTCGACGCCCGGATCCTGGTCATGGACGAGCCGACCGCGGCGCTGTCCGGGGTCGAGGTCGAGCGGCTCTTCGCCGTCGCCCGGTCGCTGCGCGACGCCGGGGCCGCGGTGCTGTTCATCTCGCACCGCTTCGACGAGGTCTTCTCGCTCTGCCAGCGGATCACCGTCATGCGCGACGGTCAGTGGGTCTCCACCGACCCCGCCGACGCGCTCACCGTCGACCAGGTCGTGCGGCGGATGGTCGGCCGCGAGGTCTCCACCATGTACCCGCAGCGCACCGCCGAGGTCCGCGAGGCCCGGCTGGAGGTCGAGGGGCTCACCCGTGCCGGGGTCTTCCAGGACGTGTCGTTCACCGTCCACAGCGGCGAGATCGTCGCCCTCGCCGGGCTCGTCGGCGCCGGCCGCTCCGAGGTGATCCGCGCCGTCTTCGGCATCGACCGGCACGACGCCGGCGAGGTCCGGGTCGACGGCAGGCCGCTGCAGAAGGGCAGCGCGTCCGCGGCGATCGCCGCCGGTCTCGCGCTCGTGCCCGAGGACCGCCGCCAGCAGGGCCTGGTGATGGAGCTGTCGGTGGAGCGCAACGCGACCCTGCCGCGGCGCTGGTCGCTGAGCCGGCTCGGGCTGCTCCTCGGCCCGTCGGAGCGCCGCGACGCCCGCACCTGGACGGAGCGGCTGCAGGTGAAGGCGGCCAGGCTGAGCGACCCGGTCGCCACGCTCTCCGGCGGCAACCAGCAGAAGGTCGTCCTGGCGAAGTGGCTGTCGACGGCGCCCCGGGTGCTCATCGTCGACGAGCCGACCCGCGGCATCGACGTCGGCACCAAGGCCGAGGTGCACCGGCTGCTCAGCGAGCTCGCGGACCAGGGCGTCGCCGTGCTCATGGTCTCCAGCGAGCTGCCCGAGGTCCTCGGCATGGCGGACCGGGTCCTCGTCATGCACGAAGGGCGGCTCGCCGCCGACATCCCCCGTACCCGAGCCGACGAGGAGTCCGTGATGCTGGCGGCGACAGGACAGGCGACATGACCGGCCAGCGAAGCGGCTCGGGCCGGTCATCGTGTGGCAGGTTCGGGGCAGGCCGACGCCGGAGCGCAGCGGAGGTGGCGGCATGACCGCCGTGCTCGACCGGGGCGAGGTGAAGACCTCGAAGCTCACCCACCGGGTGTTCCTGGTCCGCGAGCTCGGCATCCTCGTGGCGCTGGCGCTGCTCATCGGCGGCACCGCGATCAGCAACCCGCGGTTCCTGCACGCGCAGAGCGTCAAGGACCTGCTGCTCGGCTCGACGATCCTGGCGATCCTCGCGACCGGCCAGGCGATCGTGGTCGTCACCCGCAACGTCGACCTGTCCGTCGGCTCGGTGCTCGGGCTGTCGGCGTTCGCCACCGGCACCCTGTTCCTCGACCATCCCGGGCTGCCGATCCCCGTGGTGCTCCTGGCCGGCACGGCGCTCGGGGCGGTGTGCGGCGCGGTCAACGGCGCGCTCATCGCCGCCGCCCGGGTGCCGGCGCTGGTGGTCACGCTCGGCACGCTGTACGTCTTCCGCGGCATCGACTACCGGTGGGCGACCGGCAAACAGATCAACGCCGCCGACATCCCGCACGGGTTCCTGCGCATGGGCACCGCCACCGTCCTCGGCGTGCCGGTGCTGACCCTGTTCGCGGTCGTCGTCGTCATCTGCGCCGGGTTCTACCTGCGCTCGTATCGCAGCGGGCGGGAGTTGTACGCGATCGGCTCCGACCCCGCCGCGGCGCGGCTCTCGGGCATCCGGGTGGGCCGGCGGGTGTTCGCCGCGTTCACCGCCAGCGGCGCGCTCGCCGGGCTCGCCGGGGTGCTGTACGTCGCCCGGTTCGGCACCCTCGACGCCAACGCCGGCCTCGGCCTGGAGCTCAACGTCGTCGCCGCGGTCGTCGTCGGCGGGGTCGCCATCTTCGGCGGCAGCGGCTCGGTCTACGGCGCGGCGCTCGGTGCCGTGCTGCTCACCACGATCGCCAGCGCCCTGCCGGTGCTCGGCATCAACCCGTTCTGGCAGCGGGCCGCGATCGGCGCGCTCATCCTCGCGGCGATCGGCCTGGACCGGGTCCTGTCGCTCCGCGTCGCACGCAGCCTGCAGGGAGGCCCGGGCAAATGATCGAGCTCAGCACCACGGCGAAGGCCGCGCCGGCCGCACCCGGGAGAAGAGGCCTGGTGGTCTCCTGGGACGTCGTGGTCCTCGTGGCCCTCGTCCTTGTCGCCGTCATCGGCGCCGCCACCATCGACGGCGTCGCCAGCCCGCGGTTCTGGCGGTTCGTGACCCTGGAGGTCGTGCCGATCGCGATCATCGCGCTGCCGATGACCCTGGTCGTCATCACCGGCGAGATCGACCTGTCCGTCGCCAGCACGCTCGGCCTCACCTGCGCCGTCATGGGTGACCTGTGGGCGCACGGGGTCACGTCGCTGCCGCTGCTGATCGCGCTGTGTCTGCTGCTCGGCGCGGTCCTCGGCGCCGTCAACGGCCTGTTCGTCACCGTGTTCGGGCTGCCGTCGCTGGCGGTCACGATCGGCACCCTCGCGTTGTACCGGGGGCTCGCGTACGTCGTCCTCGGCGACAAGGCCGTCGCCGACTACCCGGTCGCATGGACCGACGCCGCGATCGACCCCATCCCCGGCCTCACGATCCCGTGGGTGATCATCGTCGTCGCGGTCCTCGCGGTGCTGTTCGGGGTGCTGCTGCACGCCACCCCGGTCGGCCGCGGCCTGTACGCGATGGGCAACAACACGGAGGCGGCCCGCTTCGCCGGGATCGCGGTCGCCCGCACCAAGTTCTGGCTCTTCGTCGCCACCGGCACGATGGCGTCGCTCGCCGGGGTCTTCTGGACGTTCCGGTTCGCCAGCGCCCGCGCCGACAACGGCAACGGCCTGGAGCTCGCGGTCGTCGCGGCGGTCCTGCTCGGCGGCGTCTCCATCTTCGGCGGCCGCGGCGGCATGATCGGCGTCATCGGCGCCGTCCTGCTGCTCAGCACCCTCCGCAACGCCCTGCAACTGGCGAACGTGCCGGCGAACACCCTCACCATCATCACCGGCTCGCTGCTCATCGCCTCGGTCGTCGGGCCGAACGTCGTCGGCATGGCGCGCGAGCGCCTGCGCCGGCGGCGTTCCGCGAAATCGAGCACCACGTAAGCGACACCCCCCACCCCCGTTTCCCGCGCGACCCCCGCTGAAAGGATTCAATCCCATGAGAGCTGGCAAGCTCATCGCGGTCGCGGTAGCCGCCGCGCTCGCGTTCAGCACCACCGCCTGCGCCGAGGACTCCGACACCGGCAGCACCGGCGACACCGGCACCGCCACCTCCGACACCATCAAGAGCGGCCTGAAGGTCGCGTTCCTGCCGAAGCAGGTCAACAACCCGTACTTCGACACCTCCGACAACAAGGGCGGCAAGGTCGCGGTCGAGGAGTTCAAGGGCTCCTACACCGAGACCGGCCCGTCCGAGGCCAGCCCGTCGGCGCAGGTCAGCTACATCAACACGCTGTCGCAGCAGGGCACGAACGTGATCGCGGTGTCCGCCAACGACAAGGACGCCATCTGCGGCGCCCTCAACGAGGCCCGCAAGGCCGGCGCGAAGGTCGTCACGTACGACTCCGACACCAAGCCCGAGTGCCGCGACCTCTTCATCAACCAGGCGACCTCCGAGGGCATCGCGAAGGTCCAGATCAAGCTCATCTCGGAGGCGATCGGCGCCGACGGCGGCGAGATCGCGATCCTGTCGGCGACGGCCAACGCCACGAACCAGAACGCCTGGATCGAGATGATGAAGACCGAGCTGGCGAAGCCGGAGTACAGCAAGCTCAAGCTCGTCGACACCGTCTACGGCGACGACGACGACCAGAAGTCCTTCCAGGAGGCGCAGGGCCTGCTCGCCAAGCACCCCAACCTGAAGGGCATCATCTCGCCGACCACCGTCGGCGTCGCCGCCGCCGGCCGGTACCTGTCCGGCTCCACGTACAAGGGCAAGGTCCAACTCACCGGTCTCGGCACCCCGAACCAGATGAAGGCCTACGTCAAGGACGGCACCGTCAAGGCGTTCGCGCTGTGGAACCCGGCCGACCTCGGCTACCTGGCCGCCTACGCGGGCGCGTCGCTCGCCTCCGGCGTCATCAAGGGCAAGGAGGGCGACAAGTTCAAGGCCGGCAAGCTCGGCGAGTTCACCGTCGGCAAGGACGGCACCGTGCTGCTCGGCGACCCGTACACCTTCAAGGCCGACAACATCGACCAGTTCAACTTCTGAGAGGGCTTGGCGTGCGCCGGGTTTGTTTCACGCTGCAGGTCCGTCCTGACCGGTTGGACGAATACCGGCGCCGCCACGCCCACGTCTGGCCCGAGATGCTCGCCGCGCTGCGGGACGCGGGTTGGCACGACTACTCGCTCTTCCTCCGCGACGACGGCCTGCTCGTCGGCTACCTCCTCACCGAGGACTTCGCCGCCGCGCAGGCCGCCATGGACGCCACCGACGTCGACCGGCGCTGGCAGGCGGAGATGGCGGAGTTCTTCATCAACGGTCGGCACTTCGTCGTCCTCGACGAGGTGTTCAACCTCGACCACCAGCTTGGAGCGTTGCAATGACAGAGCTCGCCCCGGAGACGCGCACGCGTGTCGCGGCCCAGCTGCGCGGCCAGCGGATCGAGACGGCGTCCTGGGCATACGGCAACTCGGGCACCCGGTTCAAGGTGTTCCCGCAGGAGGGCGTGCCCCGGGACCCGTATGAGAAGCTCGCCGACGCGGCGACCGTGCACCGGTTCACCGGCGTGGCGCCGACCGTGGCGCTGCACATCCCGTGGGACCTCGTCGACGACTACACCGACCTCGCCCGCCACGCCCGGGACCTCGGCGTCGCGCTCGGCACCATCAACACCAACGTGTTCCAGGACAACGACTACAAGCTCGGCAGCGTCACCAACCCGGACCCCGGCATCCGCCGCAAGGCGATCGGGCACCTGCTGGAGTGCGTCGGCGTGATGGACCGCACCGGCTCGCGGGACCTGAAGCTGTGGTTCTCCGACGGCACCAACTACCCCGGCCAGGACGACGTGCGGACCCGGCAGGACCGCCTCGCCGAGGCGCTGCGCGAGACGTACGACCGGCTCGGACCCGACCAGCGGATGCTGCTGGAGTACAAGCTGTTCGAGCCGGCTTTCTACATGACCGACGTGCCCGACTGGGGCACCGCCTACGCGCACTGCCTCACGCTGGGGGAGCGGGCGCAGGTCGTCATCGACACCGGGCACCACGCGCCCGGCACCAACATCGAGTTCATCGTCGCGGTCCTGCTGCGGGCCGGGAAGCTCGGCGGCTTCGACTTCAACTCCCGCTTCTACGCCGACGACGACCTGATGGTCGGCGCCGCCGACCCGTTCCAGCTGTTCCGGATCATGCACGAGATCGTGCTCGACGACGCGCTGACGGGAAAGGGGATCGCGTTCATGCTCGACCAGTGCCACAACCTGGAGCCGAAGATCCAGGCGGTGATCCGGTCCGTGCTCAACGTGCAGGAGGCGACCGCGAAGGCGCTGCTCGTCGACCATCCCGCGTTGAAGGCCGCGCAGGACGCCGGCGACGTGCTGGGCGCCAACGAGGTCCTCATGGACGCGTACAACACCGACGTGCGGCCGCTGCTGCGGTCGGTACGGGAGGACATGGGCCTCGACCCGGACCCGATCGGCGCGTACAAGCGGTCCGGGTACCTGGAGAAGGTCCGCGCCGAGCGGGTCGGCGGCACGCAGGCCGGGTGGGGCGCGTGAAGGACCTCATCGCCCGCTCCCGCCGCCTGGGCGCCGACCCCCGCAACACCAACTACGCCGGCGGCAACACCTCGGCCGTCGGCCTCGCCGCGGACCCCGTCACCGGCGGCGACGTGGAGGTGCTGTGGGTCAAGGGATCCGGCGGCGACCTCGGCACGCTCACCGAGGCGGGCCTCGCCGTGCTGCGCCTGGACCGCCTGCGCGCGCTCACCGGCGTGTACCCGGGGGTGGAGCGCGAGGACGAGATGGTCGCCGCGTTCGACTACTGCCTGCACGGCCGCGGCGGCGCCGCACCGTCGATCGACACCGCCATGCACGGCCTGGTGGAGGCCGCGCACGTCGACCACCTGCACCCGGACGCGGGCATCGCCCTCGCCACGGCCGCCGACGGGCCGGCGCTGACGAAGGAGTGCTTCGGCGACCGGGTGCTGTGGGTGCCGTGGCGGCGGCCCGGCTTCCAGCTCGGCCTCGACATCGCGGCCGTCCACCGGGCCAACCCGCAGGCGATCGGCGTCATCCTCGGCGGGCACGGGATCACGGCGTGGGGCGCCACGTCGGACGAGTGCGAGGCGAACTCCCTGGAGATCATCCGGACCGCGACCGAGTTCCTCGCCGCCCGTGGCCGCCCGGAGCCGTTCGGGCCGGTCGTACACCCGCCGCTGCCGCTGGAAGAGCGCCGCTCGCGGGCGGCGGAGCTGATGCCGGTGCTGCGCGGGCTGGCGTCCAGCGACCGGCCGCAGGTCGGGCACTTCACCGACACCGACGTCGTGCTGGACTTCGTGTCGCGGGCCGCCCTGGAGGACCTCGCATCGCGGGGGACCTCGTGCCCGGACCACTTCCTGCGGACCAAGGTGCGGCCGCTCGTGCTGACAGCCGACGACGTCGCCGGGCAGTTCGCCGCATACCGCGCCGAGTACGCGGCCTACTACGAGCGGCACGCCACCCCGGACTCGCCGGCGATGCGCGGCGCCGACCCGGCGATCGTGCTGGTGCCCGGCGTCGGGATGTTCTCCTTCGGCGCCGACAAGCAGACCGCGCGGGTCGCGGGGGAGTTCTACGTCAACGCGATCAACGTGATGCGCGGCGCCGAGTCGGTGTCGACCTACGCGCCGATCCCCGAGTCGGAGAAGTTCCGGATCGAGTACTGGGCCCTGGAGGAGGCGAAGCTCGCCCGCCGCCCCGCGCCCCGGCCGCTCGCGTCGCGGGTCGCGTTCGTGACCGGCGGCGGCTCCGGGATCGGGCGGGCCATCGCGCTGCGGCTGGCCTCGGAAGGCGCCTGCGTGGTCGTCGCCGACCGGGCCACCGATGCGGCCGCCGCGGTCGCCGCCGAGATCGGTACCTCCGACAAGGCGGTGGCCGTCACCGTCGATGTGACGTCCGAGGCGGCGATCAAGGCGGCGTTCGCCGAGGCGGTCCTCGCGTTCGGGGGCGTCGACCTCGTCGTCAACAACGCCGGCCTGTCCATCTCCAAGCCGCTGCTGGAGACCACCGTGGACGACTGGGACCTGCAGCACGACGTGATGGCCCGCGGGTCGTTCCTCGTCGCCCGCGAGGCCGCCCGCGTCATGATCGACCAGGGCACGGGCGGCGACATCGTCTACATCGCCTCGAAGAACGCCGTCTTCGCCGGGCCCAACAACGTCGCGTACGGCGCGACCAAGGCCGACCAGGCGCACCAGGTGCGGCTCCTCGCCGCCGAGCTCGGCGAGCACGGGATCCGGGTCAACGGCGTCAACCCCGACGGCGTCGTCCGCGGCTCCGGCATCTTCGCCTCCGGCTGGGGCGCGCAACGCGCCGCCGTCTACGGCGTCCCGGAGTCCGAGCTCGGCGCGTTCTACGCCCAGCGCACGATCCTGAAGCGGGAGGTCCTGCCGTCGCACGTGGCGAACGCCGTGTTCGCCCTGGTCGGCGGCGAGCTGTCGCACACCACCGGCCTGCACGTCCCGGTCGACGCGGGCGTGGCCGCGGCGTTCCTGCGATGAACCGGCTCGCGGCCGTCGACCTCGGCGCCTCGTCCGGCCGGGTGATCGTGGGCTCGGTCGGGTCGGGCGCCGTCCACCTCACCGAGGTCGCCCGCTTCGCCAACACCCCGGTGCAGGTCCAGGGCACCCTGCACTGGGACATCCTCGGCCTGTACCAGGGGATCCTCGACGGACTGGACGCGGCCGGCCCGGTCCAGTCCGTCGGCGTCGACTCGTGGGCCGTCGACTACGGGCTGCTCGACGGCGACGGCCGGCTCCTCGGCAACCCCGTCCACTACCGCGACGCCCGCACCGACACGGTCGTCTCGCCGGTCCCGGCCGCTGCGCACTACGCGGCGACCGGGATCGCCAACCAGCCGTTCAACACCGTGTTCCAGCTCCTCGCGGCCGGCGGCACCGCACAGCTCGACTCCGCGCGCACGCTGCTGCTGATCCCGGATCTCATCACGTACTGGCTCAGCGGCACGATCGGCGCGGAACGCACCAACGCGTCCACCACCGGCCTGCTCACCGCCGGCGGCGGGTCCTGGGACCTGCCGCTGGTGGCGCGGCTCGGCATCCGGGCGTCGCTGCTGCCGCCGCTGCGCGACCCCGGCACCGTCGCGGGGCCGATGCTGCACGCCCCCGAGACCCTGGTGACGACGGTCGCCTCGCACGACACCGCCTCCGCCGTCGTGGGCGTCCCCGCGCGCACGGACCGGTTCGCGTACATCTCCTGCGGCACCTGGTCCCTCGTCGGTGTCGAGCTGCCGTCGCCGGTACTGACCACCGACAGCTTCGAGGCCGGCTTCACCAACGAGACCGGCGTCGACGGGACCGTGCGGTACCTGCGCAACGTCATGGGCCTGTGGCTCCTGCAGGAGTGCATGCGCGCCTGGGGACCCGCCGTCACGCTGGCCGACCTCCTGTCGGGCGCGGCCGCGGCACCCGCCCGGCGCAGCGTCGTGGACGCCACCGACCCGCGGTTCCTGGCCCCGGGCGACATGCCGGCCCGCATCGCCGCCGCGCTGAAGGAGACCGACCAGCCGGTGCCCGCGGACCCGTACGCGATGACCCGCTGCATCCTGGACAGCCTCGCCCTCGCGTACCGCCGCGCGATCGACGACGCCCGGCGCCTCACCGGCCGCCCCGTCGACGTCGTCCACCTCGTCGGCGGCGGCGCGCAGAACGCCCTGCTGTGCCAGCTCACCGCCGACGCTTGCGAGCTGCCCGTCGAGGCCGGCCCGGTCGAGGCCGGCGCCCTCGGCAACATCCTCGTCCAGGCCCGTGCCCTGGGCCTGATCCCCGCCGACCTGCCGTCGATGCGCGCCCTGCTGCGGTCCTCCCGCCGGTACGAGCCCCGCGCCGCTCAGGCCGTGGGGTAGGCGTTCTGGAAGGCCAGGCGCTCGTCGGCCGTGTCGGCGATCCGGGTCAGCTCGTCGTCGAGCGCCATGAACGCCTCCCACGGCTCGCCCGGAAGGAGACCGGCGACGCGGCGTTCGAGGTCGTCGACCCGCTTGCCCTTCCACACCTTGTCGGCGAGCGTGACCAGCAGCTCCTCCGGGGTCGCGTCGGGCCGGTCCCACCGCGCGTGGTTGGCCGCGAACCTGGCGAGGTCGCCGAACTCCTCCAGCATCCGCGCGCCGGCGGCCTCGTGCGCGCTGCCGGGGCCCGCCAGCTCCTCCGGGTGCAGGGTCTTGCCGATGTCGTGGGTGGCCGCCCCGAACAGCACCGCCGCCCGGTCCACGACCAGCCCGGGCGCGTGTGCCGCCAGCCAGTCGAGGAGCTGCGCCGCGACGTCGTGCACCAGCCGCAGGTGCGCGGCGAGCCGCGGCGGCGCGCCGACCCGCCGCAGGAGCGCCGCCACCTCCGCCGGCAGCGGGCGCAGGTCGTCCGTCATCGCGTGATGTAGCCGGCGGTGCGGATCAGGTCGGGCTCCACCGCGAACCGTCCCCGGAACACCGCCGGCGCCCCCGGCTCCTGGTCGAGCTTCTCCGGCAGGATCGCCGCCTCGAACGTCCCGTTCACCGGGTCGATGGTCAGCCTCGCGTCGTGGAAGTCGAGCCACGTCCCCATGATCGGCGACCACATCTTGTACACCGTCTCCTTGGCGCTGAAGTGCACCGCCGGCCACCACGGCTCATCCGCCCGCTCCGCGCACCAGGCGATCTCCTCCGGCAGGCAGATCGACGCGACGATGTTGGCCGGCAGCACCGTCCTGCGCTCCGCGTCGATCCCGACCGCCCGCAGCTCGGGCACCCGCCCGACGGCGACCGCACAGTAGCCCTTGGTGTGCGTGATGCTCCCGGTCGTCCCCGCCGGCCACACCGGCGCCCGGCTCGGCGCCGACAGCACCGGCGCCCCGTGCACCCCGACCCGGCTCAGCGCCCGCCGCGCACACACCCGCCCCGCGGTGTACTCCCGCCGCCGCCCGTCAACCGCCCGCGGCGACAACCCGGCCGCCTCGTCGGGCAGCAGCACCCCCGTCCAGTCGTCCTCCCCGGCCACCTCAACGACGACGATCTCTGGCAACAGGTCCCGCACGACCCGGAACTCTACCCGCCGCCACCCTTCCCCGCCGCGCTCGTCCTGCCCGCCAGCCACAACCTTGTCGCGCCGCCCCTGACCCGACGCCGGGCACGCATCAATCCCGTCCCAGGGCGGGCGGATCCGGATGGCCAGGCCTTTCGGTGCCGGGCCCGCCGCGTGGCGTTCGCCCTTGCCCACGTCCAGCCCGAGGACCACGCCATGTCCCGCAGTGCGGCACGCTACCTGCTGCCGGCGAAGCGGTCCCGGGTGCCGGATCCACGGGACGAAGCGACCAGTCATGGCCGTCGGGGACGGCACGTAGCCGGGCGAGCATCTCGACACGGTCGAAGTTCGGTGGTCTGCCGCCTGCGCGGTCGCGTTGCTTCCGGCCGGCGATCTGGTCGTTCGGGTTCTGGGATGACCGTGGTGAACGCAGCAGGCTCCGGTTGGCCCGGGATGAAGCAGGCCTTGTCACCGGGTCATTGAGACCGGGCGTATGCGTGGGCGTCCGGGGTCCGCGACCGGAACCTGCTCCAGCTGGCGGGTGTCGGTGGCCTGCCCTGGCGTGATCCGGGTGGCCAGAGACCGGCCGCGCGCGTCGGACAGGGGTGTGCACCTTGGTGGTCAGCCCACCACGGGAACTTCGTCCGATCCCTTGCAGTGCCCTCGACCCGTCACCGTCGAGCCCCTGTACGGACACCGGCCGCGAACGATGGTCGAGCCTTGCTTGAGCATCGTCCACGTCCCGCCACCGCCCACCACGAACAGGCTGCGCCGGACAGTCCCCAGCTGAGGAGCATCGGCGGCGGGCTCAGGCGGTGGGCCGGGTCGATGGGGCTAACAGGCCGCCGAGTGCGGCGCCGGTCAGGGCGGTCAGGACGACGACGCCCGACCACAGCTCCTCCGTCCAGGCCACCCCCAGCGAGAGCTGGACGCCGATCAGGTGCGTGGACCAGATCAGCGGTGGGACCAGGGCGCCGAGCGTGACCGGCACCAGGTCGGGGCGTTGGGCGGCGACCCACTGGACGGCGAGGTCGGCGAGGACGGCGCCGAGCAGTGGCCAGAGCTGGGCGGCGAGGTGCGCGAAGTCGTTGAACACGCCGTCGGGGATCGAGGCCGCCGCCACCACGACCGTGACCAGGCCGGCGGGGACGCGGCCGAGCCGGGTCCAGGCGAACAGGCAGGCGGTGACGACGAGCACCGTGAAGGCGAGGTACTGCGCGAGCCCGAACGCCTGCCCGTTGCGGAAGCCGTTGAAGGCGGCCGGCGCGTCGGTGAACGGCGACAGGTAGTTGAGGAAGAAGGCCGCGACGCCGACCGCGCTCAGCAGGCTCAGGAGGACGGGCAGGTCGCCGGCGAGGGACGCCACGGCGCGGCGGGCGGCGGCGGCGCGGACCGGGGTGGTGATCATGAGCGTGCCGGCGGTGAGGAGGAGCAGGTGCGGCGGGCTGAGGAGGGCCTCCAGGCTGGCCTCGACGCCGAACAGGGTGTGCCAGGTCATGTCGACCACGCCGCCGACGGCGAAGAGGACGGTGCCGAGCAGGCCGAGGCCATAGCCCGCGGGGACCCAGTCGCGGACCGGGCCGGCCGGGCGGCCGCGCCACAGCACGGACGGCACGATGGCGAGGGCGAGGGCCGCATAGCCGCTGTAGAGCACGCCGTGCCACGGGGTGAAGAACGTCTCCAGCTCAGGCACGTGCGAGTGCGCCCAGCCGTCCAGGTACAGGCCGCTGGTGAGCCACAACGTGGCGAGCGCCGCGGCGAGGTCGCGGCGCGTGGTGGACTGCGGCCGGTGCGAGACAGCCAGAACCATGGATCGATCCTGACGCATCGTGAGGATCGGAGCGACCCCGTTCCCTCGAAATGGACGCAGCGTGACGCCGCCGGCACGGTCAGCTCAACGAGGCGCCTTGCGCTCGCAGTACACGCTGAACCTGCGTGACAGGGATCTCCCTCGGCGGCTTGCCGGCCCGCGCCGCCAGGGCCGCGCACACGCCCGCCGCCTGGCCGGTCGCCATCGAGATCGGCATGATGCGGTAGGAGCTGTGCGCCACGTGGTCGCCGGAGATGCAGCGGCCCGCGACGAGCAGGCGGTCCACGTCGCGGGGCAGCAGCGTGCGCAGCGGGATGTCGTAGGAGGTGCCCTGCGGGAGGCGCCGCAGGATGGTGCCGGGGCCGTTCGGGTTGTGGATGTCCACCGGGTACGCGCCGCGCGCCACCACGTCGGAGAACTTCCGCGCGTCGAGGACGTCCTGGCCGGTGAGCTGGTAGTCGCCCAGCACGCGGCGGGTCTCCCGGACGCCGATCTGCACGCCGCTCTGGATGACGTAGGAGGACTCGAAGCCGGGCACCCTCGTGCGCAGGAACCGCGAGATGCTGTCGAGCTGCTGGTGCATGGCCAGCTCAGCCCGGGTGAGGTCCCACACGCTGATGCCGAGGCCGCCGAAGCGGGTCGAGTTCACCGACACCTCATTGGAGTGCGGCGTGGCGAAGAAGAGGATGTCCTCGCGCGGCAGCTCCAGCTCGCCGGCGTCCCGCGCGGCCCGGATCAGGTCCCACAGGCCGTGCACGCCCTTCCATTGATCCGGATGCTCCTGTACGTAGGAGGCGAACCCGTCGCGCCGCATCTCGCCGATCCGGAACATCAGCGTCATCGGCTGGGTCAGACCGTCCTCGGGGCGGCCGACCTCGAACGGCGCGCCCGCCGACGCGGCCAGGTCGCCGTCGCCCGTGCAGTCGACGACCACGTCGGCGTCGATGACGACCGGGCCGGACTTCGTCTCGAACACCACCCGCGACGAGTCCGGCAGCGTGATCAGGTCGGAGGCGAACGCGTGCAGCAGCAGCTTCACGCCCGAGCCGCCGAGCATGTCGTACGTGACGAGCTTGAACACCTCGGGATCGAACGGCACCGTGTAGCCGGTGTCCGGGGCCGGCCTGATCGCCCCACCGGCTCTGACCAGGCGGTCCAGCAGCATCCACAGCACACCGGCGACGACCGGCTCGCCCTCGCCGTGGTCGGTCGGCAGCAGACGGTTGTCCTCGCCGCCGACGGCCTGCTTCATCTCGTTGTGGAAGCTCATGAGCGGCATGACGAGCGCCGCGGTGGCGTTGCCGCCGAGGAACCCGTAGCGCTCGACCAGCACGACGTCGGCGCCCGCGGCGGCCGCGCCCATCGCCGCGCCGAACCCGGCCGGGCCACCGCCGACGACGAGCACCTCGGTGTGCCCGCCGTACTCCGCGGTCCTCGGCGGCAGGTGTACGCGGTGCGAGTCCGCCGGCTTCGCCAACGCGGTCGTGTTGTTGCCCTCGTTGCGTTCCGGCTCGCTCATGCCGCCACCTTCGTCCGTTCGAGCTGGGCGTCGAGACGGCGGCCGGTCTCCGTGGCGCGTTGCTTGAGGGCCGCGACCCGCGACGCGGTCTCGTCCAGGCGCTGCGGCCGCTCGTCCCACAGCCGGTCGACCTGGGCGAGCAGCGGGCCGGCGGCCTCCCGGACCACCCCGCGGGGCACCGGCGCGCCGATGCGCTGCGCGAAGTCGAAGACCTTTCCCGCGTACGGCAGCGCCAGCAGCGGCACGCCGGCCAGCGCGGCGAACATCAGGAAGTGCAGCCGCATGCCGACCGCCAGCTCCAGGTGCTTCATGAGGCCGAGGATCTGACCCGGCCGGAAGTCGCCGTGCAGCACCCGGCAGTGCTCCGCCGCCGTCATCCGGGCCAGCACCGCGTGGGCGTGCTGGATGTCGGAGCGCTCCATCGGCACGAACAGCAGCGACGCGTCGAGCCGGTGCACGATGAAGTCGCCGACGTGGGCGAGCAGTTGGTGGTACCCGTCGGCGTCGAGGTGCTGCGCGGCGCGGCCCGGCTCGCGGACGCTCATGCCGACGACCCGCCGACCGTGCGGCAGCGAGTCGCTCAGCAGCCCGGCGTCGAACTCCTCCGGCGTCAGCAGCAGCGCCGGGTCGGCGGTCACGGAGACGCGGCAGGTCACCCCCGCCTCTTCGAGCGCGACCTTCGACTCCTCGTCCCGGACGGTCACCTCGACCGCCTGCGCGAGCACGTCGCGGGCCATGGCGCAGTCGATCTCCTCCGTCAGCGGACCGGCGCCCAGCGCGTACGTGAAGACCGGCACCCGTTGCTCCTGCGCCGTGCGCACCACCCTGAGGTAGCGGCGGGCCTCCGTGTCGTACAGGATGCCGCCGCCGCCGAGGATCAGCAGGTCGAGCCGTCGGAGCTCGGCCGCGATCCGGTCCCGGCTGACGCCCTCCCAGGGGGCGACCTCGACGTCCGGGTGCGCCGCCGCCGTGTGCCCGGGCTCCCGCGAGAGCACCAGGACGTCGACGTCCGGGCGGCGGGCCCGCAGGTCGGCGAGGACGCTCGTGAGGATGGCCTCGTCGCCGAGGTTGCAGCCACCGTACGAGCCGAGCACGCCCACTCTCGTCATGGCGCCTCGCTACCCAGGCATGGTTCTGTCATACCTGGCCCGTATGGTGGGTTTCGACCATTCGGGCAATCCGTGGAGCGAAGCACGTGATCCAGTTTCCGGCTGTGCGGCGGGGGCCACTGCGGGCGATCAGCGCCCGGCTCGGCTTCGCGGTCCTGCTCGTCTCCGCGATCGTGCTGGTCATTTTCGTCGACCGCGACGGCTACCGGGACGTCAACGAGGACGGTCTCACGCTCCTCGACTGCTTCTACTATGCGGTCGTCACCCTCTCCACCACCGGTTACGGCGACATCACCCCGGTGTCGGAGACGGCCCGCCTCGCCAACATCCTGATCATCACCCCGGCCCGCGTGCTCTTCCTGATCATCCTGGTCGGCACCACCCTCGAAGTCCTGACCGAGCAGTACCGCACCAACCTCAGGTTGCAGCGGTGGAGGAAGCGCGTGAAGAACCACGTCATCGTCTGCGGCTATGGCACGAAGGGCCGGGCGGCCGTCGGCACCCTGGTGGAGAACGGGCTGGACCGGGCGCAGGTGGTCGTCGTCGAGACCAACCCGGCCGCCGTCCGGCAGGCCCAGTCCGACGGCCTCGTGGTCGTCGAGGGCTCCGCGACCCGCTCCACGGTGCTCAAGGAGGCCCGCGTCGAGGAGGCAAAGGCGATCATCATCGCCACCGACAGCGACGACGCGTCGGTCCTCGTCACGCTCACCGTCCGCCAGCTGACCGCCGGCAAGGTCTCCATCATCGCCGCCGCCCGCGAGGCGGAGAACGCGCCACTGCTCCGCCAGTCCGGCGCCCACCACGTCATCGTCTCCTCCGCCACCGCCGGCCGGCTGCTCGGCCTGTCGACGACGGCCCCGCCGCTCATCGAGGTCGTCGAGGACCTGCTCACCCCCGGCCAGGGCATGGCCCTCGCGATGCGCTCCGCCCGCCGCGACGAGGTCGGCTCCTCCCCGCGCGAGCTGACCGAGCTGGTCATCGCCCTGTTCCGCCGCGGCAAGGTCCTCGCCCTCACCGACCCCGAGGGCACCACCATCCAGACCGGCGACATGGTCGTCTACGTCCGCGACGACCGCCCCCAGGCCGTCCCCGCGATGCCGTGACCCTGCCGGTCGGGATCTGATAAGAGTGCTCACGATGGGGGTGGGGCGGAGGCTGCTGGCGGGGGTGGTGCTGGCAGTGGTGCTGGTGTTCGGGTGGGCTTCGCCGGCGGGGGCGCATGGTGGGGCGTCCGTCACCATGCACTCGGATGGGCGGGGGTCGGTGTGGATCACTGCTCAGTGGCAGGACGGGCATCCGATCAACGAGCCGATGGTGGTCACGCTGTCCGCTGGGCCTGCGGGGGCGTCGGCCGGGGCTCCGGGGAGCGGGCCGGCGTCGGCGATCGTGGGGGAGCGGCTGACGCAGACGGGGGACGAGCGGGGGACGCAGACGTGGAGTGGGGTGCTGCCCGCTGGGACGTGGCGGGTCGCGATCGACCTCGGGGCGCCCGTTGAGGGGCATTGCCAGGCGCTTGTTCCGTCGGCCGGCAGTACCGGGGCCAGTGTGCAGGCGGTTGAGGTGGCGTGCCTGATTCCGGCTACCGGTGCCACGGCGGACGGCCAGGGTGGCGACGTGGGGTCATCGGCGGGGAGTCTCGCGCCGCTGTGGGTCACGCTGTCCGTGCTGGGCATCGCGGGGCTGATCGGGGCCGAGGTGGTGCGCCGGCGCCGAGGTAAGCCGAAGACGTAGATGATGGTCACTGGGTGGGACGGTGGGCGAGGCGGTGGGGGTGTTGGCGGGAAAGAGCGTTACGCTTCCTCGCGTGACTGGTGAGGCCGGCGTGGACGCAGCTGACCCGGCGTCGGACCCGGCGACGGTCGCGCTGCTGGCGGCCCGTGACGGTGACCGGGGCGGGGCCGGGGCGTTCGTCCGGCTGACGCAGCCGGAGGTGTGGCGGTTCGTCGCCGCGCTGGTCGGGGCGGGGCATGCCGATGACGTGACGCAGGACACCTACCTGCGGGCGTTCCGGGCGTTGCCGGAGTTCGCCGGGAGGTCGAGCGCGCGCACGTGGGTGCTCGCGATCGCGCGGCGGGCGTGTGCCGACCACGTGCGGGCCGCGGTGCGGGGGCGTCGGCTCGAGGCGCGGGTCGCGGCGGAGCCGGAGGAGCTGGCCGGGGGCGACCACGCGGGGCTGCACGCGGCCGCCGACCTGGTGGCGGGGTTGCCGGCGGAGCGGCGGGTGGCGTTCGTGCTGACGCAGGTGCTCGGCCTGTCGTATGCCGAAGCCGCCGAGATCGAAGACGTCCCCGTGGGCACGATCCGGTCCAGGGTCGCCCGTGCCCGCGCCGACCTGGTCGCCGCGATCGCCGCCGCCCGAGCCGGATGACACTCAGCACCGGCAAGACGATGACACACGGCAACAGCAAGACGATGACACGCGGCAACAGCAGGCAGAAGACGCGCACGGCGGCACGAGCGGCGGTGGCCGTGGTGCTGGGGGTCCTCGCCGCGCTCGGGTACGTCGCGCCGGCCGGCGCGCACGGTGCCGACGCCCCGGCCGCCGTCGACTACGTGGTGCGCGTCGACTCGGTGTCCGAGCCGGGGGTCACCGTCCGGGCCGTCGAGGGCGGGGCCCGCCTGGAGCTGCGCAGCGCCTCGGACCGCACGGTGGTCGTGCTCGGCATGCAGGGCGAGCCGTTCCTCAGGATCTCCGGGGACGGGGTGGCCGAGAACCGGGGCTCCCCGACCTGGGCGGCCAGCCGCTCCCTGACCGGCACCGTGAAAGGTGCCGCGGCCGCGGCGCCGCAATGGCACCAGGTGTCCCGGCAGCGCACGGTGCGCTGGCACGACGAGCGGGCGCGGGAGCTGCCGGCCAGGGCGTGGAGCGTCCCCCTCGAGATCGACGGGACCACGCCCGGCATCATCCGCGGCGTCATCACGAAGGCGGAGCCGCCGGCGACCGGCTGGTGGTGGTCCGGCGCGCTGCTCGCGGCGGTGGCGATCGGGCTGGCGACGCCCAGGTCCCGGATCGCCCTGGCGGTGGTCGCCGGGGTGGCGGGCGCGGTCGTGGTGGCCTGGATCGTGGTGAGCGCGCAGCTGGCCACGTCGCCGGCCGAGAACCTCGGCACCCAGCTCCTGGCCAGGCTGTGGCCGCTGCTCACCGGCGTCGGGGTGCTCGCGGCGGCCGGGCTGCTGGCACTGAGGAAGAGCGCGGCGAACCTCGTGGCCGCCATCGGCGGGGCGTGCCTCGCGGTGATGACCGGGTTCGCCGACGCGGGCGTGTTCAGCAACGGCGGCCTCGCCGGCCCGGGCTGGTCGAGGTGGGCGGTCGCCACCGCGCTCGCCGGCGGTCTCGGGCTGATGGCCGGCGGCGCGGCGAGCTGGTACAGGACACCGGTGGAAGACCGCACAAGCGAAGCCGATAAATAAACAAAATCCAACGGGTTCTTTCATAAAGACCCTTAAAAAAGCATAATCGGGCATCGATGTTCCCCGCCAGGAGCAAAGGAGTCCGGTCCATGGACCGCAGAACGTTCGTCGCGAGCGGTGTCGCCCTCACGGGTGGCGCGATCGCCCTGTCCACCGCCGTAGCCGGCCCCGCCAGCGCAGCGGTGCGGACGGCGAAGACCGTCACGCCCGGGGCGAGAGGCGGTCACTACTGGCCGAACCTCGCCCCGCTGAAGGCGACCGCGTTCCTGAAACTGCCACCGGGCGCGGTCCAGCCCCGCGGCTGGCTCCGCACACAGCTCAACATCGAGGCCGACGGTCTCTGCGGCCGGATGACCGAGGTGTCGGACTACCTGCAGTACTCCGGCAACGGCTGGGTCGACAAGACCAAGGGCGCCTGGGAGGAGCTGCCCTACTGGCTGCGCGGCTTCGGCGACCTCGGCTACGTCACCGGCAACACCCGGATCCTGACCCTGGCCCGCCAGTGGATCGACGGGATCATCAACAACCAGGCCGCCGACGGCTTCTTCGGGCCGAACGCGCTACGGACGAGCCTGGAGGGCGGCCCGGACTTCTGGCCGCACATGCCGCTGCTGGACGCGATCCGCTCGCACGCCGAGTACAACGAGCGCAACGGCACGCCCGACAACCGGGTCAACACGTTCATGCGCAAGTACTTCCAGTTCCAGAACGCGCAGCCCGCCGCCGTGTTCAACCGCAGCTGGGCCGCCCTGCGCTGGGGCGACAACATCGACAGCGTGTACTGGCTGTTCAACCGTACCGGCGAGACCTGGCTGCTCGACCTGGTGCGGAAGATCCACGCCGGTTCCGCGGACTACACCAACGGCATCCCCAACTGGCACAACGTGAACCTGGCGCAGGGCTTCCGCGAGCCGGCGCAGTTCGGCCTGCTGGACCCGGACCCGAAGTTCCCCGCCGCCACGTACCGCGACTACGACACCGTGATGGGGCTGTACGGCAACTTCCCCGGTGGCGGGTTCGCCGGCGACGAGAACTGCCGCCCCGGGTACACCGACCCGCGCCAGGGCTTCGAGACCTGCGGGATCGTCGAGTTCATGCACAGCCACCAGATGCTCGCGCGGATGACGGGCGACTCGATCTGGCTGGACCGGTGCGAGGACCTCGCGTTCAACCTGCTGCCGGCCTCGCTCGACCCGGCGCAGCAGGGCATCCACTACATCACGTGCGCCAACAGCATCGGCCTGACGAACGCGACCCTGACCCAGGGGCAGTTCCAGAACGGCTTCCCGATGCTCGCCTACATGCTCGGCATTCACAACTACCGCTGCTGCCCGCACAACTACGGCATGGGCTGGCCGTACTACGCGCAGGAGCTGTGGTTCGCGACCTGGGACAAGGGCCTGTGCGCGGCGATGTACGGCAACTCGCAGGTGACCGCGAAGGTCGGCGCCAACGCCACCACGGTCACCGTCACCGAGGACACCGACTACCCGTTCAGCGACGCGATCACGCTGACGATGGGTACCCCCGGGGCGGTGGCGTTCCCGCTGTACCTGCGGATCCCGAAGTGGAGCACCGGCGCGGTCGTGCGGGTCAACGGCACCGTGGTCACCGGCACGGTCGAGGCGGGCTCGTTCGTCATCGTCGACCAGACCTGGAACAACGGCGACAAGGTCACCGTCACGCTGCCGATGCGCACCACCGTGCGGACCTGGGCGAAGAACGGCAACGCGGTCAGCGTCGACAACGGCCCGCTGACCTTCTCGCTGTCGATCGCGGAGCGCTGGCAGCGCATCGGCGGCACCGACGCGTGGCCGACCAACGAGGTGTACGCGAACTCGCCGTGGAACTACGGCCTGCTCATCGACCCGGCGAACCCGCAGGTCACGGTGACCCGCAAGGCCGGGCCGCTGGCGGCGAACCCGTTCACCCGCGACGGCGCGCCGATCTCGCTGAGCGTCACCGCCCGGAAGATCCCGAACTGGCAGGCGGACGCCGAGGGCGTGGTGCGCACGCTGCAGCAGAGCCCGGCCCGCTCCACCCAGCCGAACGAGACCGTCCAGCTGCTGCCGATGGGCGCGCAGCGGGTCAGGATCACCACGTTCCCGCGGGTCAGCGACGGCGCCGACGCGGTCGACTGGGTCATCCCGGCCACCCCGTCGGCGTCGCACTGCTGGAGCGGCGACTCGGTCGCGGCGATCAACGACGGCAAGATCCCGAGCAGCTCCGCGGACCAGTCCATTCCGCGGATGACGTTCTGGGACCACCTCGGGACCAGCGAGTGGGTGCAGCTGACCTACGCGAGCGCGATCACGACCGGCGCGGTGTCGGTGTACTGGTTCGACGACACGGGCAACGGCCAGTGCCGGACCCCGCAGTCGTGGCAGGTGCAGTACCGCAACGCGAGCGGCGCGTGGGTGCCGGTCAGCGGGGCGTCGGCGTACGGCACCGCGACGAACACCTTCAACCGGGTGACGTTCACCGCCGTGAGCACCACCGCGCTGCGGCTCGCGGTGCAGCTCAAGGCCGGCGTGTCGGCCGGCATCCTGGAGTGGCGCGTCGAGGGCAGCACCACGCCGGTGGCCTGGAAGCGGATCCAGAACAAGAACAGCCTGAAGGTCCTCGGCGTGGACGGCATGTCGACGGCGAACAGCGCCAACGTCGTGCAGTTCGACGACAACGGCACCGCCGACCACAACTGGCGCCTCGTCGACGCCGGCGGCGGCTGGTTCAAGATCGTGAACCAGAACAGCGGCAAGATGCTCGCCGTGCAGAACATGTCGACGGCCAACTCGGCGCTCGTCCAGCAGTTCGAGGACAACGGCTCCGCCGACCACCTGTGGCGGCTCATCGACAACGGCGACGGCTGGGTGCGCATCCAGGTGCAGCACAGCATGAAGGTGCTCGGCGTCTCGGGCATGTCGACGGCCAACTCGGCGCAGGTCGTGCAGTTCGACGACAACGGCACCGCCGACCACCTGTGGCGGCTGCTCTAGCTCGCTCGCGCGCGCGGCCGGGGCAGCAGCCGGGTGGTGGGCAACGCGGGCGCCGGCAGCGGCTCCTGACCACCCGGCACGACCCCGAACCGTGGCGATCCCGCCTGCCACTCGTCGCGCGCTTCCACGATCTCCTCGTGGGAGCGCGCGACGAAGTTCCACCACATGACCAGGTCCTCGTCGAGAGGCACGCCGCCGACGAGGAACAGCCGCGCGCCGCCGTCGGACGCGAGGCGCAGCGACGAGCGGCCCTCGGGCAGGTGCAGCAGCGAGCCGGGCAGCACGTCGACCCCCTCGACCCGCGCGCTGCCGTCGGTGACGACCACCCCGTGCTCATAGGTCTGATCGATCGCGATCTCCGCCGGTGTACCGGCATCGAGGCGCACCTCGGCGCCGACCAGCTCGCTGTGCACCGCCGCCGGCGACGCGACCCCGCCCAGCGCACCGATCGCCACCGTCGCCCGGACCCCGGGCGCTTCGAAGACCGGCAGCGCGGAGAGGTGCTCGAACCGGGGCTCCTGCCACCGCGCGCCGTCGGGCAGCGCCACCCACAGCTGCACCCCGTGCAGCAGCGGCGGCTTCTCCGTGGGGGAGTCCTCCGAGTGCGCGATGCCGCGCCCCGACGTCATGATGTTCAGCTCGCCGGGGCGGATCAGCACGTCGGAGCCGAGGCTGTCGCGGTGCCGGATCTCCCCGTCGAAGAGCCAGGTCACCGTCTGCAGCCCGATGTGCGGGTGCGGCGGGACCCGCATCCCCGGCTTCCCGGTGACCTCCTCCGGCCCGAAGTGGTCGAGGAAGCACCACGCGCCGACGGTCCGCCGGACCTTGTTGGGCAGCGTCCGCCGCACCACCGAGTAGCGGCCCAGCGGCACGTCCCGGCCTTCGAGGAGTTCCATCGTCCGATTCTCCCTCCGGCGCCCGGCGGCAACCACGGACGGGTAATTTGTCCGATGTGATGGCATTGGTGGTGGCGGTACTGGCGACGCTCGCCGCTGGTGCCGCCGTGTTCGTCGCCTTCCAGGCGCTGCGGGGCGTCCAGCGCGCGGTGGCCGGCGCCGCCGGTCTGCTCGCCGCGTATCAGCTGGCCGAGGCGCGCGCCGACGCCGAGCGGGTCTGCGCGTGGGCGGTCAGCGAGCGCGAGACGTTCGAGAAGATCATCACGCGGGGCGTGGTCGGCGCCGCGATCCGCAACGCCGGCCAGACGCCCGTCTACGACCTGGAGATCGTGTTCCGGGACCCGCCCGCCGCCTGGACGGCGATCAGACGGGTCCGGATCGTGCCGCCGGCGGAGCAGCCGGAGGTGTACGCCGGGTTCGACGAGGAGAACACCGACGGGCCCGTCGAGCGGGACCGGATCAACGAGGACGGGACGATCCGGCTCGCCCCGTCCGCCGACATGCACGTCGAGCTGCGCTTCACCGACAGCCGGGGCCGCCGCTGGCAGCGCGACGACAAGGGCGTCCTCAACCAGGTCGGGGCGGACGTGGCCCGCGCCCCGGCGCCGGTGGAGACCCCCTAGAGACTCGCCGCCGCCGCGATCGCGGCGCCCCGGGCGCCCGCCATGTCGCGGTCCGGCACGAGGGCGAACGTGGCGACCGCCGCCTGCTCCTCGCGCAGCAGCGTGTATTCGCGCACCCGCGCCAGGAACCACTCGCGGAAGTGCGCCGCGGCCTCGACGACACCGCCGCCGACGAAGTAGCAGTCCGGGTCGGTGAAGTTCGCCGCGATCGTGAACAGCCGGCCCAGCCCCATCGCCTGCTGGTCGAAGATGCGCAGCGCCAGCTCGTCGCCCTGCTCGGCGAAGGACCGGACCTGCTTCGCGGCGGCCTTCACCGAGTCGGCCCGGTGCAGCGGGTGGTCCGGGAAGCGGGTCAGCCAGTACGGCAGCAGGTTGCGCACGATGCCGGTGAGGGAGCTGACGCTCTCCACGTCGCCCAGGAACCCGCAGCCGCACGACGGCAGTGGCTGCCCCTCCTCGAGCAGGCCGTGCATCGGGATGTGGACGTGGCCGAGCTCGCCGGCCATCCCGGCGGCCCCCTTGACCACGTTGCCCTGCTCGATCACGCCGCCGCCGAGCCCGGTGCCGACGATCGCGGACACCGACGACCGCTGCGTCGCGTCGGCGCCGAAGTGCACGTGGTGCGCGTAGAGGGCGGCGGCGTTGCCGTCGTTGTTGTAGACGACGGGCAGCCCGAGCCGCTGCTCCAGGGCCCCGCGGAAGTCGAAGCCCCACCAGGCCTGCTGGGAGAAGTTCGTCGAGCCCTTCGAGGAGATGACCCCGTCGGCGGTGGCCGGGCCGGGGGTGTCGAGGCCGACCGCAGCGACCCGCGACCGGTCGGTCTTCGTCACCGCGAGGATGTTGTCGAACGCGCCGGCGAGGGCCTCGACCGCGACCGCCGGCCCTTCCAGGACCCGGCTCGGGACCTCGACCAGGCCGTCGACCAGGAACGCCCCGTCGTGGGAGAGCACGGTGGCGTTGTTGGCGGTGCCGCCGTTGTCCAGGCCGACGACGACCCAGTCCTCTGCCGTGCCCATCGATCGTGCTCCTCACCGGGATCGAACGTCAGCGGCGAACACGGTACCGCACCCCGTGACCCGGCGGGCACCTCGATCGTTCGGATCCTCATGGCGGTGCTGGAGCGGCAAGGGCACCTCGTCAGGTGGTGGCCGGCGGCGGCGCTGCTCGCGGCGACCGTCGCGCAGGGGCCGGCCGGTGGGTTCGTCTACGACGCCGCCCACTACTTCGACGGCTCCCTGGCCCTCTTCACCGCCGCGGACACGGTCCGGGTGGGCGACCTCGACTTCCGCGGCGCCCTGACACCGCTGGTCTACGCTCCGGCCGCGCTCGCCGAGCACCTGGTCACCGGGGCCGGCCGGTACGCAGTCCTGCTGGAGAACGCGCTGCTGGTCGCGCTCGTCGGCGGGTTCCTGCTGCCCCGGATCGCCGCCCGCCCGGCCGCCGTGTGGGTGTGCGCGCCGCTGACCTGGCTCGTCGCGGCGAGGTTCGCGCCGTTTCCACTGATGGACCTGCCCGCCGTCGCCGCCTTCCTGACCGCGGTGTGGTTGGCGCTGCGACCCGACGTGCTGCGACCCGACGTGCTGCGACCCGACGCGCTGAGACCCGACGCGCTGCGACCCGACGTGCTGAGACCCGACCCACCGCGGTTCGGCACGCCGCGGTTCGGCACGGCGCGGTTCGGCCCGCTGCGGTTCGGCACGGCGTGGTGCCTGGGGCTCGCCGGGGTGGCCGCCGGCGCGACGGTCAACCTGCGGCCCGCCTACCTGCTGCCCCTGGCCGCGCTCGGCGGGATCGTCGTGGTGACCCGCCGGCGCTCGGCGCTGTGGTTCGCGGCCGGGGTGGTCGCCGGGTCGCTGCCGCAGGTGGCGTTCAACGCGCTGCGCGGATCGGCGCCGGGGCCGACGCCGCCGGGCACGGCGGACCTCGCCGGGTTCCAGGCAGGGTACGCGTCGTACGTCGTGCGCTACGACACGATCGAACCGGCGGTGGGGGCGCCGCAGCAGTTCTACTGCGACCCGTCGATGGCGGCGGCGGTCGGCGGGCGCCTGGCCGCCTCGACCGGCGGACTGGTCCGGGCGCTGCTGACGAACCTGCCGGAGTCGGCGCTGTTCCTCGTGGAGAAGGTCGCCGCCGCCCTGGCGTGGTCGTGGTCGACGCCGTACAGCGCCGCCGCGAGCGCCGAGCACTACGAGCTGACGGTGCCGGTCGTCCTGATCGTCGCCACCGGGATCGTCGCCGCGTGCCGCACACCGGGGGCACGGACCCTCGCGATCCTCGCCGCGGGTGTCTGCGCGTCGCTGATGACGTCGGCCACCGAGACCCGCTTCGCGCTGCCCCTCGTGCTGCTCGCGGTGGCCGGCTGCGCGCTGGTGACCGGCCCGGCCGGCGGCGCCGCCGAGTCGCGCCCGAGGGTCATCCGGTTCGTGGCGGTCGTGCTGGTCGTGGCGGCCGCCGTGGCCGCGGTGGCGGCCCTGGGGGTCGCGCACCCGCTGCCGCCCGGGCCGGCGACCCCGGCGGTGTGCGCCGCGAACGGGTGAAACGGCGCGACGCGCCCGGCGCCCGCCGCGTTGGGCGGTGCAGTGACCACGACATTGGACGCGATACGTGACCCGGCCGCAGGTCCGGACGAGCCGTCCGCGACCCCCGGCCGCGGGCCGCGCGGCGCCGCGCTGGCGTCCCTGCTCCCGCTCGCCGCCGGCCTCACCGGGATCGCGTTCACGCTGCGGTTCTACGGGGTGGCGCTGCCCACCACGCTCGCGTTCGCCGGCTGGCTCACCGCCGGGGTCGCGCTACCCGGCCTGCTGCTGTGGCGGACACTGCGGGGCCGGTCTGGCTGGCTCGTCGCCGACGTCGTCGCCGGCGCCGCGGTCGGCTACGTCGCCGAGGTCCTCACGTACGTCGCCGCCCGCGCCGCCGGGTTGCCGCTGCTGGTGCTCGCCTGGCCCGCCGGGATGATCGGCGCGTCCCTGCTCGTGCCGCGGTTGCGCAAGGCCTGGCGCGGCTGCGGGGAGCGCGCCCCCGCGCTGTGGTCCTGGTCGATGCTGGCCGTCGTCGGCGTGTTCTGCCTGCGCAGCATCCGCATGTTCCGCTCGCACGGCCTCGGCTGGCCCGTCAGCGGCCCGCTCGACGCCGACACCCCGTTCCACCTGGCGCTCATCGCCGAGGCGAAGCAGCACATGCCGATGCAGGCGCCCTGGGTGTCCGGTGAGCCGCTCGTCTACCACTGGTTCGTCTACCCGGAGATGGCCGCCACCAGCTGGGTGACCGGCATCGACCCGCTCGCGCTGCTGGTCCGGCTCACCCCGCTGCCGATGTTCGCCGGGACGCTGCTGCTCGTCGCGGTCCTCGCCCGGCGGATCGTCGGCCGCTGGTGGACCGGCCCGGCCGCCGCCGTCGTCACGATGCTCGTCCTCGCCCCCGACCCGTACGGCTGGCCGCACCCCGACGGCTGGTTCGGCTTCGGGCCCTACGAGGACGGCTCCGTCTTCCGCCTGATCGCCTGGACCAGCCCGACGCAGACGTTCGGCGCCCTGCTCTTCGCCGCCGCCGTGCTGCTCCTGCTCGACATCCTCGACGGCGCCGAAGATGTCGAGCAGGGCGGCTCCGCCAAGGGCCGGTGGGCGCTGTTCGTGCTGCTGCTCGCCGGGCTCGCCGGGGCGAAGGCACCGTACCTGCCGCTGCTCACCGGCGCGCTCGTCCTCGTCGTCGCCGGCCGGCTCGCCGCCCGCCGCGGCCTGCACCGGCCGGCGCTGCTCGCGGCCGTCGTGACCGGCGTGCTCACCGTCGCCTCGACGGTCCTGCTGTACGGCGGCGGCGCCAACCAGAGCCTCGTCGTCGAGCCCCTGGCGACCATGAGCGGCTTCGCGACCGTCGCCGGCACCTGGACCGGCTACACCGGCCCCGGCACCCCGGCGGCGCACGCCTGGGTCGCCGCCGGGATCACCGTCCTGTGCTGGCTGTTCATCTGGGGCGGCGGCCTCGCCCTCGGCCGGCGGGCCCTGGACGCGCCGGTGCTGCTGCTCGCCGCGATCGGCGTCGAAGGCATGGCCGGCGTGCTGCTGTTCGGGCACCCCGGCGGCTCCCAGTCCTACCTGATCGTGTCCGCCCGGCCGTACCTCGCGCTCGCCGCCGTCGCCGGGCTCGCCGCGGTCGTCGGGACGATGACCTGGGCGCGCGGCGGGCTCCTCGCGCTCGCCGCGGTGGCCGGCACCACGGTCGTCCTCCTGCTGCGCACCGTCGACGGCACCCGGCCGGCGGGGGACCGGCTCGGGTGGGAGCTCGGCCGCCCGTACGTCGTCCTCGCCGCCCTCGCCGTCGTGGTCGTCGCCGCCGGGCTGATCCGCCGCGACGGGCGGATCCTGGCGGTGGCGATCGCGATGTGCGCCGGGTTCGGGCTGCCCACCGCCTACGACCAGACCGCCGCCGTCGTCACCGACACCGCCCGGGGCGGCTGGCGCGCCGTCCCCCGCTCCGAGCAGGTCGCGCCCGACGGCCGTACCAGCGCCATCGACCGCGACACGTGGAACGCCGGCCGCTGGTTGCGGCGCCACGCCGCGCCCGGCGACCTGCTCGCCACCAACGCGCACTGCTTCGGGGTGACACCCGCCGGCGGCAGGTGCGACAACCGGCGGTTCGCCCTCGCCGCGGCGAGCGGCCACCGGGTCCTCGTCGAGGGCTGGGGCTTCACCAACAGCACGTACGAGCGTGCCGCCGCCGACGGGGTGCTGCCCTGGTTCGCCGCCTTCTGGGACCCCGCGCGGCTCGCCGGGAACGACGCCGCGTTCACCGACCCCGGCCCCGCGACGATCGGGGTCCTCCGCGACCGGTACCAGGTCCGCTGGCTGGTCGCCGACACCACCGCCGGACCGGTCGGCGACCTGGGCGCGCACGCCCAGGAGCGGTTCCGGGCCGGAAAGCTCACGGTCTATGAGGTGACATGAACGATCTCGCCGCCCACCACGCGCCGCTCGCCGGCGCCCTCACCGACGCCGTCCGGCGGGTCATCGACAGCGGGTGGTTCGTCCTCGGCCGGGAGGTCGCCGGGTTCGAGGAGGCGTTCGCCGCCTACTGCGGGGTCCCGCACGCCGTCGGCGTCGCCAGCGGCACCGACGCGATCGAGCTCGCCCTCGCCGGGGTCGGCGTCGGCCGCGGCGACCGGGTCGCCCTCGTCGCCAACGCCGGCGGCTACGGCACCACCGCGCTGCTCGCCCTCGGCGCCGAACCCGTCTACGTGGACGTCGACGAGGACACCGCCACCCTCGACCCGGCGCTGCTGGACCGGGAGACGTTCGACGCGGTCCTCGTCACGCACCTGTACGGCCGGCTCGCCGACATGCCCGCGATCCTCAAGGTCGCCGCCCGGCACGGCGCGCCCGTGGTCGAGGACTGCGCGCAGGCCCACGGCGCGTCCCGGGACGGCAGGCGCGCCGGCTCGTGGGGCGACGCGGCCGCGTTCAGCTTCTACCCGACGAAGAACCTCGGCGCGCTCGGCGACGGCGGCGCCGTCGTCACCTCCTCCGCCGAGGTGGCCGAGCGGGTGCGGCGGCTGCGGCAGTACGGCTGGGACCGCAAGTATCACCAGGTGACCGGCCCGGCCCGCAACAGCCGCCTCGACGAGGTGCAGGCCGCGGTCCTGTCGGTGAAGCTGCCGCACCTGGACGGCTGGAACGCCGCGCGGGTCGCGGTCGCCGCCCGGTACCGCGCCGCGATCCGGCACCCGAAGCTGACCCTGCCGGAGGTGGCGGCGCCGGGGCACGTCGGCCACCTGTACGTGCTGCGCTGCGCCGACCGCGACGCGCTGTCGGCGCACCTGCGCGCGCACGGCGTGGCGCACGACGTGCACTACCCGCTGCCCGACCACCGCCAGCCGGTGCACGGCGACCGGTTCGCCGGGCTCGAGCTGCCGGCCACCGAGCGGCTGTGCGCCGAGGTGCTGAGCCTGCCGTGCTACCCGGAGCTGCCGGCCGGGCAGGTCGACCGGGTCGCCGCCGCCGTGAACGCGTTCGGCGCCGGCACCGAGAACTGGAAGGGCCAGCCGTGTACTCCCTGATCGTCCCCGTGTACCGCAACGAGGGCACCATCCACGACCTGCTCGCCGCGGTCGGCGACCTGCACGACGCGCTGGGCGGTGCCCTCGAGGCGGTCTTCGTCGTCGACGGCAGCCCCGACCGGTCCGCGGAGCTGCTGCAGTCGCTGCTGCCCGCGCAGCGGTTCCCGGCGCGGCTGGTGCTGCTGTCGCGCAACTTCGGGTCGTTCGCCGCGATCCGGGTCGGCCTGCAGCACGCCACCGGCGAGTACTTCGCCGTCATGGCCGCCGACCTGCAGGAGCCGCCGGAGCTCGCGCTGCAGTTCTTCCGGACCCTCGCGACCGACGAGTTCGACGTCGTCGTCGGCACCCGCGAGGGCCGCGCCGACCCGCTCGGCGGCAGGATCGCGTCGAAGCTGTTCTGGGGCCTGTACCGGCGGATGGTCGTGCGCGAGATGCCCAGCGGCGGCGTCGACATGTTCGGCTGCAACCAGGCGTTCCGCGACTGCCTGCTGGCCTGCGAGGAGGCGAACACGTCGCTCGTCGCGATGCTGTTCTGGCTCGGGTTCCGCCGCAAGCAGGTCGCCTACACCCGCCGCGCCCGCATGAGCGGCAGCTCCGGCTGGACGCTGCGCAAGAAGGTCACGTACCTGATGGACAGCGTCTTCGCGTTCACCGACCTGCCGGTGCGGTTGCTGATGGCGGCCGGGGTGCTGGGGCTGCTGGTGTCGGTGGTGCTCGGCGCGGTCGTGCTGTCCGCGCGCCTCGCCGGCCTGTTCGACGTGCCCGGCTACGCCGCGACGATCCTCGTCGTGCTGTTCTTCGGCGGCGTGAACGCGCTCGGCCTCGGCGTCGTCGGCTCCTACGCGTGGCGCGGCTACGAGAACACGAAACGCCGTCCCCTCGCCGTCGTGGCGTGGGAGCTGCAGTACGCGGGCGCGCAGAAGGTCGTGGTCCGGCAGGGAGGACAGCGCTGATGTCGTACTTCACCCACCCAAACGCCCTGTGCGAGAGCACCGCCATCGGCGACGGCACCCGCATCTGGGCGTTCGCGCACGTGCTGCCGGGCGCGCGGATCGGCGCCGACTGCAACATCTGCGACGGGGTGTTCGTCGAGAACGACGTCGTCGTCGGCGACCGGGTCACCGTCAAGTGCGGCGTGCAGCTGTGGGACGGCGTGGCCCTGGAGGACGACGTGTTCGTCGGCCCCAACGTCACGTTCACCAACGACCGGATGCCGCGCAGCCGCCAGTATCCGGAGGCCTTCGCCCGCACGACGGTCGAGACCGGCGCGTCGATCGGCGCGAACGCCTCGATCCTGCCGGGGGTCACCATCGGCCGGCACGCGATGGTCGGCGCCGGCGCCGTCGTCACACGGTCGGTGCCGCCGTACGCGATCGTCGTCGGCAACCCGGCGCGCCTCACCGGCTACGTCGACGCCGCGCCGGTGCCGGCGGAGCCGCACGACACCCAGACCGGCGAGCGGATCAACGCGACCAAGGTCCGCGGGGTCACCGTGCACCGCCTCGACTACGTGCACGACCTGCGCGGCGACCTGTCGGTGGGGGAGTTCGAGCGGGACATCCCGTTCCCGGTGAAGCGCTACTTCATCGTCTTCGACGTGCCGAACGAGAAGGTCCGCGGCCAGCACGCGCACCGCGAGTGCCACCAGTTCCTGATCTGCGTGAAGGGCCGCTGCAGCGTCGTCGCCGACGACGGCGTCGTCCGGCAGGAGTTCCTCCTGGACAGCCCCGCGACCGGCCTGTACCTGCCGCCGATGACCTGGGCGACGCAGTTCCGCTACTCGCCGGACGCGGCGCTGCTGGTCTTCGCGTCGCACTACTACGACGCGGCCGACTACATCCGCGACCACGCGGAGTTCGTCTCAGCCGCTCTGCAGGTGAGCGAGCACGGCTAGGACCCGCCGGTTGTCGTCGTCGGACACCGGCAGGTCGAGCTTGGCGAAGATGCTGGCGATGTGCTTGCCGACGGCGCTGTCGCTGAGGAACAGCTGCTTGCCGATCGCGGCGTTGGAGCGGCCCTCCGCCATCAGCGTCAGCACCTCCCGCTCCCGCGGCGTCAGCGTGCCGGTCGCCGGCGACTGCCGGGCGACGAGCTTCGCGATGACCGTCGGGTCCATCACGGTCCCGCCGGCGGCGACCCGGCGGACCGCGTCGACGAACTGGTCGGCGTTGAACACGCGGTCCTTCAGCAGGTAACCGACCGCGCCGGTGCCGTCGGCGAGCAGCTCCCGCGCGTACAGCTGCTCCACGTGCTGGGACAGCACCAGCACCGGCAGGCCCGGCACCTCCCGGCGGGCGGCGAGCGCCGCCTGCAGCCCCTCGTCGGTGAAGCTCGGCGGCAGCCGCACGTCGACGACCGCGACGTCCGGGCGGTGCTCCAGCAGCGCCGCGAGCAGCGCCGGGCCGGTGTCGACGGCGGCGACAACCTCGAAACCGTGGCTCTGCAGCAGCAGGACCATGCCGTCCCTCAGCAGGTAGAGGTCTTCGGCGAGGACAACACGCACGGCAGCTCCAGCGTCGCGACGGTCGGCCCGCCGGGCGGGCTGTGCAGGGCCAGGGTCCCGTCGAAGGTACCCAACCGGCGTTCGATGCCGCGCAGGCCGGTGCCCCGCGACGGGTCCGCGCCGCCGGTGCCGTCGTCGGCGACCACGACCCGCAGCAGCCCGTGCTCGTGGCCCAGGTCGACGGTGACCTTCGCGGCGCCGCCGTGCCGGGTCGCGTTCGCGATCAGCTCGCTGACCGCGAAGTAGGCGGCCGACTCCACCGGCGCCGGCGGCCGGCCCGGCAGCGTCCCGGTGACGGTCACGTCGGCGGCCGTGTCGGTGCTGAGGTCCAGGGCGAGGGCCCGCACCGCGTCGGCGAGGCCGCGCTCCGACAGCACCGGCGGGTGGATGCCGCGGACCAGATCCCGCAGCTCCTCCAGGGCCGCCGCCGCGGTCTCCTTCGTCTGCTTGACGAGGCGCCTGGCGGCGGCCGGGTCGGTGTCCATGAGCCGTTCGATGGCGCCGAGGGTGAGCCCGACCGCGATCAGCCGCGCCTGCGCGCCGTCGTGCAGGTCCCGCTCGATCCGGCGGACCTCGGCGGCCTGCGCGTCGACGGCGTCCGCACGGCTGCGCGTGAGCTGCTCCACCCGGCGGCGCAGCGCCGCCTCGCGGGTCGGGCGCAGCAGCAGCGCCGTCCACCGCGCGTGGACGGTGACGAGCTGCCCGGCGGTGACGAGCGCGACCGCGACGAGGCACACCCCCATGATCAGGCCGGCGGTCCGGTCGCCGTCCCACGCGCCGTACCAGGCGGACCACTCCGCGTCGAACACGGTCGTCCACAGCCACGGCAGCGCCAGCCCGAACGCGCCGTAGACCCCGGCGGCGACCGGCGGCCCGAGCAGCACGGCGGTGACGACCGGGTCGACGGCCAGCCACACCAGGTCCCGCCACGACGCGACGTCGTGCCACGTCCACAGCCAGCGGGCGTTGAACCCGGCCATCGACTCGGTCTTGTACAGGTTGTTGCGCACCTGCAGCATCCCGTCGGGGCGGCGGTGCGGCCGCAGCTCCGGCTCGTACGGGCGCGGCACGTCCACCCCGCCCCACTGCGCGAACTGCCGGCGCAGGTTCGCCAGCCAGCGGTAGTGCGAGACCGCGACGGGGATCGTGAAGACGAACCCGAGGCCGAAGCCGAGCGTGAAGCAGGTGAGGGTGAACGCCAGCAGCACCACCTCGAGGGCGGCGCAGCACACCAGCAGCGCGGCCCGCCCCCACGCCAGGAGCCGCCGCTGGGTGCGCTCGCCGCGGGTCAGCTTCCTGGCCGCCCGGCCCGGGTCCATCGGCGCCAGCATCCACGCCGACCAGACCCCCACGGCGCGGACCGTCCACGGCGCCACCAGCAGCCCCACCGGCACGAGCGCGAGGACGACGAACGGGAACAGCAGCTGCCACGTCAGGTCCCGCTTCGTCGCCGGGTCCTTCATCAGCCAGTCGAGGCGCTGGAAGAACCGCGGGAAGCGCGGCGTCTTGTAGAGGGTCGCGTCGTGCCGGTACATGCCGTCGGCGTCCGGCTCCGGGTCCGCCGCCGGCGGCGGCCGGTACGGCTCCGGCACCGCCCGCCCGGTCCACGCGGCGAACATCGCCCGCCACCGGTTGGTCAGGCGCCGCCCGTACAGCACCGGCGGCGGGATCAGGAAGACCAGGCCCAGCAGGACCCCGGGGAACAGCATCACCAGCGACAGCAGGAACTGCACGAACACGACGACGGCGACACCCAGCAGCACCCCGCTGCGCGTCACACCCCTCACCCAGGTCATGCCGCCCAGTCTCGTGTCACGGTCCCGCCTCCCACATCGGCCCTGGCCGCCGTCTCCGGGGTGGGGCCAGGTGCACCCCCGTCCGGTGCCCAGCGTCATTCTGCCCGGCCGGCCGGTTCCGCACGATCGACGGCATGGCAGTCATCGAGGTCCACCAGTTGCGCAAGCGCTACGGCGACCGGCACGCGGTCCGGGACGTGTCGTTCACCGTCGAGCGCGGCGAGATCTTCGGCGTCATCGGCCGCAACGGCGCCGGCAAGACCACCACCGTCGAGATCATCGAGGGGCTGCGGTCCGCGGACGGCGGCACGGCCCGCGTCCTCGGCCTCGACCCCCGCGACCCGGCGCTGCGCGAGCGGCTCGGCGTGCAGCTGCAGGAGTCGCGGCTGCCGGACCGGATCCGGGTCCGCGAGGCCCTGGAGCTGTTCGCCTCGTTCTACCGCGACCCCGCCGACCCGGCCACGCTCCTGGCGTCCCTGGGCCTGGCGGAGCACGCGAACCAGCAGTACAGGCGGCTCTCCGGCGGGCAGCAGCAGCGCATGTCGATCGCGCTGGCGCTGGTCGGCTCGCCGGAGGTCGCGGTCCTCGACGAGCTCACCACCGGCCTCGACCCGCACGCCCGCCGGGAGACGTGGCGGCTCATCGAGGACGTCCGCGACCGCGGCGTCACCGTGCTGCTCGTCACCCACTTCATGGACGAGGCGGAGCGGCTCTGCGACCGGATCGCCGTCATCGACGCCGGCCGCACCGTCGCCGTCGACACCCCGGCCGGGCTGAAGGGCCGCGCCGACTCGCTGGAGTCCGCCTTCGTCTCGCTCACGTCCCCTGCTTCGGCCACGACCGCTCTGGAGGGCTGATCATGCGTACCCTGGCCCGGCTCACGATCGTCGAGACCCGGCTCATGCTCCGGGAGGTGACGCCGCCGCTGTTCACGGTCCTGCTGCCGGTCGCGCTGCTGCTCGTCTTCGGCTGGTCGCCCGGCACCCGCGTCCCCGACGCCGCGCTCGGCGGGCACCGCGGCATCGACACCGTCCTGCCGTCGATGTCGGTCATGGTGTCCCTCGCCATGGTCGCGTTCTTCATGCTGCCGGTGGTGCTCACCACGTACCGGGAGAAGGGCATCCTGCGCCGCTTCGCGACGACCCCGGTGCGACCGTCGGCGATGCTCGGCGCGCAGCTCCTCATGAACGGCGCCGTCGTGCTCGTGTCGACCGTGCTGACGCTGGCCGTCGGCGTCACCCTGATGGACATGCGGCTGCCGGACCTGTCGCTGGTCCTGCCCGTGCTGCTGCTCGGCGTCCTCGGCCTGTTCCCCGTCGGGCTGCTCGTCGCCGCCGCGGCCGGCGGCCCCAAGACCGCGACCGGCTGGGCCTTCGTGCTGTGGTTCCCGTCCGCGTTCTTCGCCGGCCTGTACGTGCCGGTCGAGCAGCTCCCGCCGGTGCTGCGCCGCATCGGCGACTGGACGCCGCTGGGCGCGTTCCGGCAGGCGGTCCAGGCCGCATGGGCCGGCGACACCCCGCGCCCGCTGCACCTGGCCGTGCTCGCCGCCACCTGCCTGATCGCCGGTGGACTGTCCGTCCGCCTGTACCGTGCCGGTTAACCGACACTGCGGTGACGCACGGTGACCACTATGATCGGCGGGACAAGGGGGTGCCGGGTGCAACCAGTGGCAGAGGCGGTCGTCGATCTCGACGCCGTGGCGCACAATACGCGGCTCCTTTCCGGTCTCGCCGCCCCGCGCGCCCAGACGATGGCCGTCGTCAAGGCGAACGGGTTCGGTCACGGATTGCTACCGGTCGCCCGTGCGGCGCTGGCCGGCGGCGCCACCTGGCTCGGCGTCACCTCCATCGCCGAGGCCCGCACGGTGCGCGACGGCGGGATCGGCGCGCCGACGCTCGCCTGGCTGTTTGGCACCGGCGACGACTTCGCGTGGGCCGTCCGCAACGACGTCGACCTGTCCGTGTCGACGCCGCGGCACCTGGAGGCGATGCCGGCCGGCGCCGCCGTCCACCTCAAGGTCGACACCGGGCTGACCCGCAACGGGGTCGCCTGGGCCGACTGGCCCGACCTGGTGGCGCGGGCCGCCGACCTGGAGCGGCGCGGCACGATCCGGGTCCGCGGGATCTGGTCGCACCTCGCCGCCGCCGACGACCCCGGCAACCCGTCGGTCGCGCTGCAGCTCGAACGGTTCGACGAGGCCCTCGCCGTCGCCGCGAAGGCCGGGCTGGAGCCGGAGCTGCGGCACCTCGCGAACTCCGCCGGGATCGTCGACCTGCCCGCCTCCCACTACGACCTCGTGCGGGCCGGGCTCGCGCTGTACGGTGTCGAGCCGATCGACGGGGTGACCGCAGGGCTGCGGCGGGCGATGACGCTGCGGGCCCGCGCCGTCAACGTCAAACGCGTCCCGCCCGGCACCGGCGTGTCCTACCTCCACCAGTACGTGACGGACCGCGACACCACAATGGTCCTGGTCCCGGCCGGATACGCCGACGGGGTGCCGCGCCTGCTGAGCAACCGCGGCGCCGTCGCGATCGGCGGCCGGCGGTGCCCGATCGCCGGGCGGGTCGCGATGGACCAGTTCGTCGCCGACGCAGGTGACCTCGACGTCGCCCTCGGTGACGAGATCGTGCTGTTCGGCCCGGGCGACGGGGCCGAGCCGACCGTGGAAGAGTGGGCGGCCTGGGCGCAGACCAACCCGCACGAGATCTTGACGGGCATCGGCGCCCGCGTCCCGCGAACGTACATCGGTAAGGAGCACGTGCATGGCTGATCCTCGCGTCCGCGTCGCCGTCGTTTTCGGAGGGCGCAGCGGCGAGCACGAGGTCTCGTGCAAGTCGGCCCTGAGCATCGTGCGGTTCCTCGACCGGTCCCGCTACGACGTGGTGCCCGTGCGCATCACCCCCGGCGGCACGTGGGTCTTCGGCCCCGACGCCGGCTCGCCGGAGGCCCTCGACCTGGAAGGGCTGCTCGACCTGACCAAGGAGACCGACGTGCCGGCCCTCGCCAGCCTCGCCGAGGCGATCGGGGCGCTGCGCGAGTGCGACGTCGTCTTCCCCGCCATCCACGGCCCGTACGGCGAGGACGGCACGATCCAGTCCGTCCTGGAGATGGTCCGCCTGCCGTATGTCGGCAGCGGGGTCTTCGCCAGCGCCGCCGGCATGGACAAGGAGTTCACCAAGCGGCTCCTCGTCGCCGACGGCCTGCCCGTCGCCGACGGCGTCGTGCTGCGCGGCGGCACCGGCACCGTGACGCCCGCCGAACGCGAGCGGCTCGGGCTGCCCGTGTTCGTCAAGCCGTCCCGGGCCGGGTCGAGCCTCGGCGTGTCCAAGGTCGACGACTGGGCCGAGCTCGACGACGCGCTCGCCGAGGCCCGCGCCAGCGACGCGAAGGTCCTCGTCGAGGAGATGGTGCACGGGCGCGAGGTCGACCTCGGCGTCCTGGAGCACCCCGACGGCTCCCTGCAGGTCGGGCCGCCGCTGGAGATCAGCTTCCCCGACAAGCACGAGTTCTTCGACTACGAGGCCAAGTACCTCGACCCGACCACCATCTTCGACATCCCGGCGAAGCTGGAGCCGGCGATCATCGAGCGGCTCCAGGACCTCGCGGTGCGCACGTTCCGCTCCCTCGAATGCCGGGGGCTGCTGCGGGTCGATTTCTTCCTGCGGTACGGCACGGAGCCGGTCATCAACGAGGTCAACACGTTCCCGGGCTTCACCGCCGTCTCGCAGTACCCGCAGATGTTCCGCGTCGCGGGGCTGGACTATCCGGCGCTGCTCGACGTCCTCATCGCGACCGCTCTGGCCCGGCAGCCGAAGCCCGCGCTGGAGTCCTGAGCAGTTCCGGGTCGGCGACGGTGGGGCGGCCTCGATACGATGGCCGTCCCATGGTGTCGACGGGCGTTGTGACGGTTTGTCTGACGGTTCTAGGAGGCAGGTGCCGGTGACGTATCCACCAGCTGGAGATCCGCAGCAGCCCTACCAGCCGCCGTCACCGCCGCAGTACCCGTCGCCGCAGCAGCCCTACCAGCCGCCCGCGCAGTACCAGCCGGCGCCTGGTCCTTATGAGCCCGCGCAGTACCAGGGCTACGACCCGACCGGCCAGTTCCAGCCGCCCACCGGGCAGTTCCAGCCTGCCGGGGCCGGTGGCCAGCAGTCCGGGTCCGGCAAGTGGGTGCTGCTCATCGCCGGCGCGTTCCTCGCGCTGCTCGTCGTGGTCGTCGGCGGCTGGTTCTTCGTCCAGCGGGTCCTCGTCGACTCCCCGACCGACGTGACCGAGCGCTACCTCGACGCGGTCAACGACCGCGACCGTGCCGCCGTCGTCGACATGGTGTGCTCCTCCGAGCGGCCCAAGGCGCTGCGGGGCAGCGACTACGTCGATGACGACGACGAGGACAAGACCACCATCGACTGGAAGATCCTCAGCGAGACCAAGGGCCGCAACTCCGCCGAGGTGCGCGCGCGGGTGACGCTGCACGACCCCGAATCGGACCGCACCCAGTCGGTGAACATCTCCGTGACCCTCGTCAAAGAGGACGGCGACTGGATGATCTGCGGCGTCCGCACGGACGACTGACCTGCCGTCCCCGCCGCCCGGCCACGGCCCGTTCGCGGACCGTGGCCGGGCGGGAGGTTCAGAAAGAGAGTCCGGTCAGCCGCTCGTACACCTCGACATACCGCGAACGGGTGCGCTCGACGACATCGGCGGGGACCTCCGGACCGGGCGCCTTCTGGTCCCAGCCGGCGTCGCGGGACCAGTCGCGGACCGACTGCTTGTCGAAGGAGAACTGGGTGCGGCCCGGCTCCCACTCGTCGAGCGGCCAGAAGCGCGACGAGTCGGGCGTGAGGACCTCGTCGGCGAGCATCAGGGTGCCGTCGGCGGTGCGGCCGAACTCGAGCTTGGTGTCCGCGACGATGATCCCGCGCTCGGCGGCGATGTCGCGGCCGCGGGAGTAGACGCGCAGGGTCAGGTCGCGCAGCTCCTCCGCCTGCTCCTTGCCGACCTGCTCGACCACGTCGTCGAACGTGATGAACTCGTCGTGCACCCCGACGGCTTCCTTCGTCGTCGGCGTGAAGATCGGCTGCTCCAGGCGGTCGGCCTCGACCAGGCCGGGCGGGAGCGTGACGCCGCTCACGGCGCCGTCGCGGACGTACTCCTTGAGGCCGAGGCCGGTCAGATAGCCGCGGGCGATGCACTCGACCTGCACCATGTCGAGGCGCCGGCAGCGGATGGCCCGGCCGGCGAACTCGGCGGGCACGTCGGTCGCGGACAGCACATGGTTGGGCACGATGTCGGCGAGCTGCTCGAACCACCACAGCGACAGGCGGGTGAGGACCGCGCCCTTGTCGGGGATCGGGGTCGGCAGCACCACGTCGTAGATCGAGATGCGATCGGACGCGACCAGGACCAGGTCGTCGCCGTCGAGATAGACGTCGCGGACCTTGCCCGAATGCAACAACTTCACGTCCGCCAGCCTAACGTCTAGACTTCCATCGATCTCAGGGGTGCGGCGACCCCTCCGTTGTGGTTACCCGGAGGAGCCCTGCCATGCCGCAGACCCGTCGCCAGCTCATCGTCGCCGGCGCGCTCGGCACCGGTGCCGTGGTGCTCGGCCCCGGCGTCCGCGCGTCCGCGGCCGTCGTCACCGCGGACCTCGTCGTCTACGGGGCGACGCCCGGCGGGCTCGCGGCCGCCGTCCAGTTCCGCCGGTCGGGCGGCACCGCCGTCGTGATCGACCCGGGCACGCACGTCGGCGGGATGACGACCGCCGGCCTCGGCGCCACCGACACCGGCAACACGGC
The DNA here is from genome assembly GCF_040654975.1 of Dactylosporangium sp. NPDC050588. Classification (NCBI taxonomy): domain Bacteria; kingdom Bacillati; phylum Actinomycetota; class Actinomycetes; order Micromonosporales; family Micromonosporaceae; genus Dactylosporangium; species Dactylosporangium sp. NPDC050588. Next base: position 56,342 of record NZ_JBFAJA010000053.1, read on the forward strand.
CGCGATCGGCGGGCTGTCGCACGAGTTCTACCGCCGCGTGCACGCCAGGTACGCCGGCACGCCGGTCACGCCGACGTCACCGGCGCGGTTCAAGTTCGAGCCGCACGTCGCCGCCGCCGTCTTCGCCGACCTCCTCGCCGAGGCGGGCGTCACCGTCCAGCTCGGCCGGAAGCTCGCCACCGTCACGAAGGCCGGCAACCGCATCGTCGAACTGTCCACCGAGGACGGTCAGGTGTACCGCGGGCTCATGTACGTCGACGCCAGCTACGAGGGCGACCTGATGGCGAAGGCCGGCGTGGCGACGACCCTCGGGCGCGAGGGCAACGCCGCCTACGGCGAGAGCATCAACGGCGTCCAGCTGCGCGACAAGCACCAGTTCGTCAAGCCGGTCGACCCGTACGTGACCCCGGGAAACCCGGGCAGCGGGCTGCTCCCGGGCGTCTCCGCCGCGGCCCTCGCACCGAACGGCACCGCCGACGGCCGGATCCAGGCGTACAACTTCCGCATGTGCCTGACCAGGGCCGCGGACCGGCTCCCGTGGCAGCGCCCGGCGGGCTACGACGCGGGCCGCTACGCGCTGCTGCTGCGCTACATCGAGGCCGGCTACACGGGACCCTTCTTCAACACGGTCGACGTCGGCGGCGGCAAGACCGACTCGAACAACGACGGCGCCTTCTCCACCGACCACATCGGTGCTTCGTGGAGCTATCCGACGGCCTCGTTCGCCGTCCGGGACACCATCGTCGCCGACCACCGCACCTACCAGCAGGGCCTGATGTGGTTCCTGGCCAACGACCCCCGCGTCCCGGCGACGATCCGCTCCGCCACGGCGGCCTGGGGCCCCGCCCCGGACGAGTTCGGCGCGACCGGTTTCTGGCCGCCCATGCTGTACGTGCGGGAGGCCCGCCGGATGGTCTCCTCGTACGTCATGACCGAGCACAACTGCCGGGGCGCCGCGACCGTCCCCGACTCGGTGGGCCTCGCCAGCTACACGATGGACTCGCACAACTGCCAGCGGCTCGTGGTCTCCGGCGTCGCGAAGAACGAGGGCGACGTGCAGGTGGGGGTGCCCGGCCCGTACCAGGTGAGCTTCCGCTCGATCGTCCCGGTGGAGGCGCAGTGCGCGAACCTGCTGGTCCCGGTCTGCCTGTCGGCGAGCCACATCGCGTACGGCTCGATCCGCATGGAACCCGTCTTCATGGTCCTCGGCCAGTCGGCGGCGGTGGCGGCCCGGCTCGCCCTGACGACCGGCGTGCCCGTGCAGCAGGTGAACATCTCCACGCTGCAGTCCCTGCTCCGCGACCTGGGCCAGCGCATCGACATCTCCGTGGGCTCGGAGGTCATCATCGACTCCCACGGCACCGGCGTGACCCGCGCCGGCACCTGGCTGCCGAGCACCTCGATCGCCGGCTACTACGGCAGCGACTACGAGCACGACAACAACACCGCGAAGGGCGTGAACCGCCTCCGCTTCACCCCGTCACTGCCGTCGGCGGGCGCCTGGACGGTCCAGCTGCGCTGGACGGCCCACGCGAACCGGGCCAGCAACGTCCCCGTCGACGTCGTCCACTCCGGCGGCGTCACCACGCACACCGTCGACCAGCGCACCTCCGGCGGCCAGTGGGTGCCCCTCGGCACCTTCCAGTTCACCGCCGGCAGCGCCGGCTCGGTCCTGATCCGCACCGAACAGACCAACGGCTACGTCATCGCCGACGCCGCCAGATTCGTCCGCGCCTGACCCACAGCACCCGACGACTGGACCTCCGCCCGCCAGCGCCCGCACCACCACTGGCGACCTCGCCTCGCCCCCCCCGCTCGTCTCGGCTCCCGCTCGTCTCGGCTCCCGCTCGTCTCGGCTCCCGCTCGTCTCGGCTCCCGCTCGTCTCGGACCTCGCCTATTCCGGATCCGCCGGTTTTGACCGACCTGGTCCGACCCGGCCTGGTCCGACCCGCCTGATCCGCACTTGCCTGATCCTCGCAAGGCAGGCCAACGGCTTGGCCATCGCTCCATCGGTTAGGTCATCGCCGCCGCCGGGTTTCATCCGCGCGACCGCAGCCAGGTCCGTCCGTGCCTGGCCATCGACGGGTTTGTTCGCGCCCGACCCGCGGTGGCCAGCGGCTGGACTTCTGCCCGCCGGGCGGGCCCGCCTCCGCGGGCGAGTTCGTCCTGCACCCGTTCGTCCCGGACCCGCCAGATCCCGCACGCCTGGCCCGCATGCCTGGCCCGCATGCCTGGCCCGCATGCCTGGCCCGCATGCCTGGCCCGCATGCCTGGCCCGCATGCCTGGCCCGCATGCCTGGCCCGCATGCCTG
>NZ_JBFAJA010000053.1:58753-99807 GCF_040654975.1 Dactylosporangium sp. NPDC050588
GGCCCGCACGCCTGGCCCGCACGCCTGCTGATTCGCGCCTGCCTTCGATCCGCGCCGGACAGAACTCGTTCCTGCCTGATCCGCCAGCCTGATCCGCCACGCAGGCCAGCGACCTGGGACGGACCGGCCGCCCGGGACAGCCCGGTCGCCCGGGGGAGCCCGGTCGCCCGGGGGGAGCCCGGCAGCCCGGGACAGACCAGCCGCCCGGGGCAGATCAGCTACCCGACGGCCGGCGAGTGGCTACGTCATCCTCGACGCCGCCAGGTTTGTCCGCGCGTGAGCACGGGCGAACCCGTCCGGGCGTGAACCTCGCTGGCGGCTGGACTTCCTCGCCGCTGGTGGGCACGGCTCACATCCTGGTGGGCAGGGCTTCGACCGCTGGGTGCCGGGGTGACCGCTGCAAAGCAACCCTACCCCCGCCCAACAAATCGATCTTCGGCGTCGTGACGGACCGTAGTTTCCGGGCTTTCACCAGGGGCGGAACGGCGGGGGACGGCGTTGCGAACCGTGACGGAGGGGCTACGGGTTCTCGTCGTTGCGGGTCTGTTCGGCGAGGAAGCGCTCCAGCTCCGCGCCGATCTCGTCCGCCGTTGGGAGTGGGGTGGGGGAGTCGGCCAGGAGGTTGTTGCCCTGGCGGCCGCGGGTGTAGGCGTCGTACTGCTCCTCCAGCGCCCGCACCAGCGACGCGGCCTCGTCGGCCTGGGCGATCTGCACGTCGATCTCGGCGCGGACCGACTCGGCGGCGGTGTGCAGCTCCTCGGTGGGCAGCTGCAGGCCGGTCGCCTCGGAGACGCAGGAGAGCAGCTTCTCCGCCGCCGACGGGAACTCCGCCTGCGCCACATAGTGCGGCACGTGGACGGCGAAGCCGAAGGCGTCGCGGTCCTGCTGGCCGATGCGGAACTCGAGGAGGTTGCCGACGCTGCCGGGCACCTGGACGCGCTGCAGCCACGGCTCGAACCCGGCGATCAGGTCGCGGCTCGTGCCGTGGGCGGTCACGCCGGTGGGGCGGGTGTGCGGCACGGCCATCGGGATCGCGGTGAGGCCGACCGTCGCCCGCACGTCGAAGCGCTCGATCAGCTCGATGACCGCCGCCGTGAACCGCTCCCACTGCAGGTCCGGCTCGGGGCCGTCGAGCAGCAGGAACTCGGTGCCGGTCGCGTCGCGCAGGACGCGCAGGAGCAGGCGCGGCTGCTCGTAGTGCTCCCAGTGGTCCTCGACGAACAGCATCGCCGGGCGCCGGCTGCGGTAGTCGTAGAGCTGGTCGAGGTCGAACGTCGCCACCGTGCGCGGCGAGCCGATCGTCAGCAGATGCTCGCGGGCGAGGCGGCTCGCGTTGCCGGCGTCGACGAAGCCCGTCAGCGCGTGCACGAGCACCGGCCGGTCGACGGCCGGCGGGTCCTCGGTGAGCGTGTAGAGCTCGCTGGGGTTGAGCACCGGAACGCAGCCTCCTTGAACAACGATTGCAAGAAACGCAACTCGCGGGTGCGCTCGATCATTCCATCCCGGCGGACCAGGGATTCGTGAGGATCGCGTAGACCAGCTCGTCGACGGCCGGCGCCAGGGACGTGAACGACGGCCCGGCGCCCGTGTACGGGTCGGAGACCTGCAGCATCATCTCGTGCACCCCTCCCACCAGCGCGATCGCGAGCAGCTGGGACAGCTCGGGGATGGCCGGGTCGGCGGCCCGCGCCGCATCGACCACCTCTACCAGCGTATCGGCGAACCGGCGCTGCATCTGCTGCCGCAGCCGGTACGCCTTCGGGCCGGCCGCCTGGATCTCCACGAGCAGCGTGCGGGTGACCGCCGGCATGCTCTCCAACGCGTTCAGGTATGCGGTCACCCCGTGGTTGACCATGGCCTTCCAGCTGCCGCCACCACCGCCGGCGGCGCTGCGCACGACGGCGAGCAGGTGCACGCAGCCCTGCTCGTACAGCGCCATGAGGCACGACTCCTTGTCGGTGAAGTGCTCATAGAACGTCCGCTTCGACACCCGCGCGTGCATGACCACGTCGGCGATCGTCGTCGCCGCGTAGCCCTTGTCCGCGATCGCCGCCGCCAGCCCGCCGGTCAGCGCCTCGCGGACCTCCTCGGCGGTTCTCGTGCTCGTCATGCGCCTGCCTCGGCCTTTCGCCAGAATGTCCGTGGGTGTTAGTTTGCCTGGTACTGGACGGTACCGCCGACGGGAGGCCCACGGTGCAGCACAGCTTGTCCGGCCAGGTGGTGCTCATCACCGGTGCCGCCAGGGGGATCGGGGAGCACACCGCCCGCATCGCGGCCGCCCGCGGCGCGAAGGTCGTCCTCGCCGGCCTCGAACCCGACCGCCTCGCCGCCGTCGCGGCCGACCTCGACGCGGCGTGGTTCCCCTGCGACGTCACCGACCAGACCAGTCTCGCAGCCGCTGTCGAGGGCGCCGTCTCCGCCCACGGCCGCATCGACGCCGTCCTGGCCAACGCGGGCGTCGCCAGCCGCGGCACCGTCGCCACCGGTGACATCGAGGCGTTGGTGCGGACCGTCGAGGTCAATCTCGTCGGCGTCATGCGCACCGCCGCCGCCGTCATGCCACACCTCATCGAGTCCCGCGGCTATCTGCTCATCGTCGCGTCGGCGGCGTCGTTCGCCGCGCTGCCGGGGATGGCGCCGTACTGCGCGTCGAAGGCCGGCGTCGAGCACTTCGGCAACGCCCTGCGCCTGGAGGTCGCCCACCACGGCGTCCGCGTCGGCACCGCCCACCCGTCGTGGATCGACACCGACCTCGTCCGCGACGCCCAGGACGACATGCCCACCTTCCGCGAGACGCTGCGCAAGCTGCCGCCGCCGCTGGGCTCGACCACGTCGGTGGAGCGCTGCGCCGAAGCGTTCGTCTCCGCCCTCGAACACCGCCGCCGCAAGGTCTTCGTCCCGCGCAGCGTCGCCGTCGTGTACTGGCTGCGCACGTTCCTCAACAGCCGCCTGTCCGAACGCGTCATCGAACGCCAGGCGCGCACCAGCGTCCCCGCCATGGAGGAGCAGGTCCGCACCCTGCGCCGCGGCTTCGGCGCCAACACCGCCCACGGCCTGCCCGCGACGGGCGCGCCCGCGGAACCACCCACCCCGGGCTTCATCGCCGACCGCTACCACCGCTGACCCCCGCACGGCCCTCCGCGACGGACCGCCGCCGCCCGCCGTGCCCCGCGGCCCGGGCCGGTCGCGACCCTGGCGGTCGCGGGCTTCGTGGCGGTCAGCTGCCGCGGGTCGTGCGTGTCTCGTGGACCATGATGGCGATCTGGACACGGTTGGTGCAGCCCAGCTTGCCGAGGATGCGCGACACGTACGTCTTCACGGTGGCCACGCTCATCAGCAGCGCCGCACTGATCTCGGCGTTGGAGCGGCCCTCGGCGACGGCGTCGGCGACCTTGCGCTCCGCCGGGGTCAGCGCGTCCAGGGCTCGTTCAGCGACCGCGCGCCGCTCGGCGGTGTCGTCGCGGACCACGTGGTCGACGAGCCGCCGTACCACGGACGGTGACAGCATCTGCTCGCCGGCCGCGACCCGCCGCACCGCGTCCAGGATCGCCAGCGGCGGCGTGTCCTTGAGCAGGAACCCGTGCGCCCCGAGCCGCAGCGCCCGCAGCACGTGCTCGTCCGTGTCGAACGTCGTCAGCACCACCACCGCCCCCGGCACCCCGCCGGCCCGCAGCGCCTCGAGCGCGGCGAGCCCGTCCATCCGCGGCATCCGGATGTCCATGAGGATCACGTCGGGGTGGCTGGCCCGGACCACCTGGACGGCCGCCACGCCGTCGCCCGCCTCCCCGACGAGCTCCAGCTCAGGATCCCCGCCGAGGACCATCGCCAGCCCTGCCCGGACCAGCGCGTCGTCGTCGACGACCACGACCCGGATCATCCCCGCCACGGCAGCCACGCCTCCAGGTGAAACCCGACCTCGCCACCGTCCCCAGACCCGCCGTGCCCGTGCTCCCCGCTGTCCCTCGCCCCGTCGTGCCCCCGGCCGCCACCGTCGCCCGACCTGCCACGCCCGTGGCCCCCACTGTCGCCCGCCCCGCTGTGCCCTTGCCCGCCGCCGACCTGCGAATCAGAGCCTGCCTGCCGGACGCCGCCGGCCTGCTGCGCTCCGCTGACCTGCTGCGCCCCGCCGGCCTGCTGTGCCCCGCCGGCCTGCTGTGCCCCGCCGGCCTGCTGTGCCGCCCCCGACAGCTGCACCCCGCCAGACCGTTGCGTCCCACTGGACTGCTGGGCCACGTCGGATCGTGTCCCGTCGGACGGCCGTGTCCCGCCCGGCTGCTGGGCCCCGCTGAACTGCTGGGCCATGCCGAATTGTGTCCGGTCGGACAGCTGCGCCTCGCCGGGCTGTTGTGCCGCGCCGGCCTGCTGTGCCCCGCCAGACCGTTGCGTCCCACTGGGTTGCTGGGCTATGCCGGATTGTGTCCCGTCGGACGGCTGCGTCCCGCCGGGCTGCTGGGCCCCGCTGAACTGCTGGGCCACGCCGAATTGTGCCCGGTCGGACAGCTGCGCCTCGCCGGGCTGTTGTGCCAGGCCGGGCTGCGGTGACGGGGTGTGTCGTGGGGGCGGGGTCGTGCGGCGGGGGCCGTGTTCGAGGCGGCCGCCGGCGAGGGTGACGCGCTCGGCCAGGCCGACGAGACCCGACCGCGATCCCGGCAGCGCGGGCCGCACCGGGACGGCCGGCAGCGGGTTGCGCAGCCACACGTGCAGCTCGCCCTGGCTCGTGCGGTCGAGGCGGATCGCGACGGCGGCGCCGGGCGCGTGCTTGCGGGCGTTGGTCAGGCCTTCCTGCACGAGGCGGAACGCGGTCCTGTTCACCGCGGCGGGCAGCGTCTCCGGCCCCGCGTCACCGCCGGCGGTGAGCCGGTTGTCGAGGTCGACGGGGGTGCCGGCCCTGCGGACCTCCTCGATCAGCTCGTCGAGGTCGGCGAGGTCCTGGCGCGGCCGCAGCTCGTCGTCGTCGCTGCTGCGCAGCACACCGAGGATCTCCCGGAGCTCCTCCATCGCCTGGCGCGCGCTCGCCCTGATGGTGCCGCCCGCCTCGGCGACCTGCTCCCGCGACAGGTCGCGGCGGATCTCCAGGGCGCCGGCGTGCAGGCTGATCAGCGAGATCCGGTGGGCGAGCACGTCGTGCATCTCGCGGGCGATCCGCTCCCGCTCCAGCCCGCGCAGCAGGTCGGCGCGCTGCTCGGCCTCCGCCTCGGCGCGCACGGCCCGGTCCCGCAGCGACGCGATCAGCTCCCGCCGGGCCCGCACCGTCGACCCCCACGCCAGGACGATGCACGTGAGCAGCGCCGCGGCCGTGGCGTTGCCCACGATCTGCAGGTCAGGGTCCGGATAGCGCAGCATCAGCGGGACCGGCACCAGCAGGTGCGCGACCGCGACGCCCAGCGCCACCCGGAACGGCCGGTGCACCGCGACCGTGAACACCGCGATCAACGCCGCCCCGCCGACGAAGTCGGTGAGCGCCGCCGGGACGAGCAGCAGGAGCGCCACCTGTACGGGCCACCGCCGCCGCCACCAGATCAGCACCAACGCCGGCACGGTCACGGCCGTCGACAGCAGCAGCCGCTCGTCGCTGAGAGCGCCGCTGTCCAGGCCGGACGCCGCGGCGACCACCATCGTCAGCGCCGAGATGACGAAGACGGTCGCGTCGACGACGAGGTTGCGGGCCTTCACGAGCGCACCAGGGGACGCCAGTGCTGCGTGGTGCCGTCGTCGCGGACCGTGTACCCCAGCTTCTGGACCTCGTCGCGCAGCTCTGTGGCGTCGGTGGTGCTCTTGCTGGTCAGCGCCACCGCCCGGGCGGCGAGGACCGCGTTGACCGCGGCCGGCAGGTCCGGCAGGTCGGGCACCCAGCGCCGGAACAGCTCCCCGAACGGGTCCTGCCTCTGCCACGGGTAGCCGTGCGCCCGGAACGCCTCCGCCACCTGCCGGTCACCGGCCCGCTCCAGCCGCTCCCGCACCACCTGCCGCGAGTCCCGGTCCAGCACGACGAGCAGCCGCCCGTCGACGAACACCGCCGACACGTCCTCCCGGCGCACGACCCAGGCGGCGTCGCCGAGCCGCAGCCGCAGCTCGCTGTCTGCGACGGTCACCCGCAGCGTCTCGTGCACCGCGACGACCACGAACACCACCCCGAGCAGCAGCCCGGCGGCCATCATCGCGATCCGCCCGAACCCGTGGTCGAGCGCCGCCACGAGCCGGACCGGCCCCCCGAACGGCACCCACGGCAGGGTCAGCAGCCAGCGCGCCAGCAGCGGCAGCGCCCAGCCGACCGCGACCCCGGCCAGCGGAAACCCGGCGCCGATCAGCCACTTGTCGGCGCGGGACAGCCCCAGCTCGTGTTCTGCCATACACCTCACGGTAGGCAGCCGGACCGTGGCGGGACAGTCTCCGAAAGTTGTCGCGTACACCTGGATCAGCCGCCATCGGTCGGTGTGATGTGCACCGACTCCACCCACGACGGCGGCAGCGGGGGGTTCGGTCCGATCAGCCCGGCGATGAGCCGGCACCCCGTCGGCTCGTCGGGCCACGGCGTGCCGCCGTCGGTGAGGACGACCACGATCTGCGGCTTGTCCGGCGACCGCAGCGCCGCCGCGATCCCGACCCGCATGTCGGTGCCGCCACCACCGCCGAGCTCGACCTGCTCCGTCTTCACCACCCGCGTCACCGCGTGCACGTCGGCGTCGCAGGCGACGACGGTGACCCGGTTGCCGCGGATGCCGACGGTACGCAGCACGCCCGTCACCTCGCTCAGCGCCGCCGCCAGGTCGTCGGTGCCCATCGAGCCCGACGTGTCGACGACCACCGCGACCCGCGGCAGCGGCCGGCGCAGGCTCGGCAGCACCACCCCGCGCATCGCCCCGGTCCGCCGCCCCGGCCGCGCGTACGTGTAGTCGACGGCACCGCTCGCCCACGCCACCGCCTGCCGCAGCGCCCCGGTCAGCAGCCGCCGCCAGTCGACGACCGGCTCGGCGATCTCGTCCGCCCACCGCTGCCAGCCCCCGGGCACGGTGCCACGCGACCGCACGTGCGCCCGGATCGCGTCGGCGGTCTGCCGGCGGATCGCCACCGCCTCCACGTCCCGCACGCCGGGCTCCGCGGCGTCACCGACCTCACCCGCGACCGGGATGCCGTGCGCGCCCGACCCGCACTGCACGTCATGCGAGTGCGTGTGCGGTATCCCGGCCAGGTACTCCTCGAACAGCCGCCCCTCCGGCAGCCCGAACGTCGCCGGCTCCACCCGCGACGCCGGCAGCACCAGCTTGTCCGCGACCAGGTCGTCGTTGATCTCGCAGTCCTGCGCGAGGTTGACCCGCAGGTGGTCGCCACGGTCGCCCGCAGGCAGCCGGTCCGCCCGCCCGTGATGGTCCCGCAGCAGGTGCGCCACCTCGTGCACCCACACCCCGGCGAGCTCCTCGACACTGTGCCCGTCCACGAACTCCGGCGACACGTACAACCGCCACCGCCGGTCGACCCCCATGGTCGCCAGGTGCCGGCTCGGCACGACCGACAACGCGTACAACGCCGTCGCCAGATACGGCCGCAGCATCGCCGCCTTGTACCGCGCCGCGAGCAGCTTCGTCCGATCCAACGCCCGCGCCGCCCCGACCGACGGCCCAGCAGGAACGGACGGCGCCGCCTGCGGTGTCGCTGGCACGGACGGCGTCGCTTGCGGTGTCGCTGGCACGGACGGCGCCGCCTGCGGTGTCGTGGGCACGGACGGTGGTGGCTGTGTCGCCGCGGGCAGGGGCGTCTGGGCGGGTGCGGGTGGCACAGGTTGCGCGTGTGTAGGAGAGCTGCATGCCGGCGGCACCGCGTCAGGGTGTCCCGGCTCGACCACCGCGGTGAATGGGGGACCGACCGCCCCGGCCGGATGCGGCGGACCGACCGCCCCGGGCGGATGCGGCGGACCGACCGCCCCGGGCGGATGCGGCGGACCGACCGCCCCGGGCGGATGCGGCGGACCGACCGCCCCGGCCGGAGGCGGCGGACCGACCGCCCCGGCCTGGGACGGCAGGCGGACCGCACCTGTCGGCGACGATGGGCCCACCGCGCCGGCTGGGGACGGTGGACCGACCGCACCTGCTGGGGGCGGTGGACCGACCGCACCTGCTGGGGGCGGAGGACCAACGGCACCTGCTGGAGGCGGAGGACCGACGGCACCTGCTGGGGGTGGAAGACCGGCCGCGGCCGCTGGGAGTGGTGGGTCCACCGCGCCCGCTGGGGGTGGGGTGGTCATCGGAGGGCGCCGGAGAGGCTCAGGATGTCGATGAAGGCGTCGATCGTGGCGGGCACGGGCCAGGCGGGTTTGCGCATGGCGGCGAGGTCGGCGGCGGCGCGGGCGGCGACGTCGGGGACGCCGGCCTCGACGGCCTTGCTCAGGACGGTCCAGCCGGCTTCCCAGCGCTCGCGGGTGGTGTTGCTCTGGACGGCGGAGACGACGGCGGTGAGGAAGGCGAGCTGGCGGTCCCCGCGGGCGGGGAGCTGGAAGGCGTCGGGGTTGGCGAGGACGCGGTTGGGGTCGGGGAGGTCGAGCTCGTCGAGGTAGTTGACCAGCTCGAGGCCGGCGCCGTCGCCGATGGCGCCGACGAGGGCGGTGGACAGGGCGGCGCGGGTGGCGTCGCTGGCCATGCCGAACGTGAGCAGGCGTAGCGCCATCTCCCAGGTGCGCGGGGACGGCCAGGCGCCGCCGCGGGCCTCGGCGTCGGCGGGCAGGTGATGGGCGAGGCCGGGGCGGGCGGTGAGGAACCCGGACAGCGTGCCGCGGGCCCTGGCGAGCGCCGACGCGCCCTTGCGCGGGTCGACGCGGGGGATGTCGGCGGTGGGCCAGGTGCCGGCGAGGCCGCGGGCGACGACGGCGGGGTCGTGCGTCCAGTGCAGGTGGACGAACCGGTTGGCGAGGGGTGGGCTGAGGTGCCAGCCGTCGGCGGCGCTCGACGGTGGGTTGGCGGCGGCGACGACACGGACCGCGGGCGGGAGCTCGAGGCTGCCGACGCGCCGCTCCAGGACGACGCGCAGCAGCGCGGCCTGCACGGCGGGCGGGGCGGAGGACAGCTCGTCGAAGAAGACCAGACCATAGCCGCGCTTGGCGAGCCGGACGGCCCAGTCTGGCGGGGCCATCGGCACGCCCTGCGTGGCGGGGTCGTCGCCGACGACGGGCAGGCCCGCGAAGTCGGACGGCTCGTGGATGCTGGCGATGACCGTCTCCATCGGCACGTCGAGCCGGTCGGCGAGCTGCTGCAGCGCCGAGGACTTGCCGATGCCGGGCTCGCCCCAGAGCAGGACCGGAAGGTTGGCGGAGACGGCCAGCGCCAGGGCCTCGAGCTGGGTGTTGTCGCGCCGCTCCACGCGGGTCGAGCGCGTCGCGGCGAGCAGCTCGTCGGCCGCGGCGAGCAGGGTCAGCGCCGTTGGTTCTGCGGTCATGCGCGACACGGTAGCCGCCGGGTACGACAATTCCGCGACCCAATTACCCATGAACGAACGACCCAATTACCCCACGAACGCACGACCCAACTGCCCCGAGAGCAAGCGGCCCGATCACCCCAGGAACGACAGCTCGTCGAGCCGCCCCGACCCCCGCGCCAGATCCGCCCACCCGAGACCGGCGAACGTGACGGCGTTCACGTCGGCGCCCATCGTCACCAGCGCCCGGACCGTCCCGGCGGGCCCGCCGTGCCCGACCGCGAACAGCAGCGGCGTCATGCCGGCCGCGTCCCGGGCCTCCAGGTCGAGCCCGGCGGCGAGGAGGTCGAGGAGCAGCGTCTCGGCGTCCGGCACCCACGCGAGCAGGTGCAGCATCGTCCGCCGGTTGCCGTCGCGGAAGTACGGGTCGCCGCCCGCCGCCAGCCACGCCGACAGGGCCGGTGCGTCGCCGTGACGCGCCAGTCGTACCAACGCCGCATGACGCAACCGGAGCTGCTTCGGCAGCGCCGCCAGGGGGTCGTGCCAGCCCGCGTCCGCGGGGTCGGTGAGCCGCCAGGCGCCGTCGCGGCGGACCCGGACGGGGCCCGTGTCCGGCACCGGCGACGGCGGCATGCACCGCAGCCCGGGGAAGAGGGCCGCGCCGACCAGCGGATGCAGCGCGCTCGCCGGCAGCATCCCGAGGCGGACCAGGTCGGCGTCGACGGGGCGTTCGACGAGCGGCGCCGGCAGCCGCAGCCCTGCCGCCTCGGCCGAGCCGCTGACCGTCGTGTCGCGGATCAGGGTGGTGTACGCCCCGTCGACGTGATCGATGAGCGCCTCCGAGGCCCCGGCCGACCGGATCGCGGCGGGCAGGCCGGTCAGGTCGAGCCGCCAGGTCCTGCGGGCCGGCCCCAGCGACGGCGTGCGGACCGACGCGCGCAGGTCGGCCCGGCGCTGCAGGAGCGGCTGGAGGTCGAAGCCGGCGAGCCGCCACGCCCCGATCCAGTCCCCGGCGTCCTGCAGCGTGATGACGTGCTCGGCGAGCCCCCAGCGCTCCGGCGGCAGCCGGTTCCCCGCGCCGTCGAGGAACGGCACCGGTCTCCCGCCGCCGAGGGTGCCGGTGCACCGGCCGTCCCACAGCGCCCGGTTGTACACCAGCGAACTTCGCGACGAGCCGGCCGGGACCGCGCCGTAGCGCAGCGACAGCCGCTCGGGCTCGCGCCGCGACACGATGAGCGCGCGGGCGCCGTAACCGTTCAGGACGGTGTCAGGCCGGGCTGGGTCGAGGTGCCAGCGCAGCAGGTCCGGCACGACGTGCCGCAGGTCGTCCTCGACGCGCGCCGCGACGTCCCGGCCGTCGCCGCGCCCGATCCCCGCCAGGTCGAGGTCGATGTCGACGCGGGCCGCCGCGCACGCACCCCGCCAGTCGCCGGCGGCCCGGCGCTCGGCCACCGCCTCGATCATCCACGCGGGCACCCCGACCCGCCGCGTCCACCGCGCGGCGGCCAGCTCACGCCGCCACATCGGACACCGCCCCCACCAGGGCCTGCGTCATGTGCAGCCCAGCTCCTCCAGGGCCCGGATCGCCGCGGGTGTGCCGCCGAGGTCGAGGGCGTGCCGGAGCGGGGTGAGGCCGGTCTTGTCGCGGGCGTGCGGGTCGAGGCCCGCGTGCCGCAGTCGTGCGACGACCGGTCCGGGGTCCGGCAGCCACGCGAGCAGGTGCAGCAGCGTGCGGCCGTGGTGGTCGCGCAGGTGCGGGTCGAGCCCGGCGTCGAGCCACGCGGCGATCGCCGGCCCGTCGCCGTTGACGGCGTGCAGCACGATGTCGCGGCGGCGCAGGCGCAGCGCCTTCGGCGTCCACGCGTCGGGGTCGCGCCAGCCGTCCCGGGCGGCGAAGCACCCGCGCAGCGGCGCCCCGCCGAGCGCCCGCAGCGCCAGCTCCCGGCGGGTCTCGTCGGGGGTGTGCTCGTGCCCGCCGAGGATGTGCCACTCGCCCTGGCAGCGCACCCGGACCGGCGCCATGTCGGGGACGGTCTCGGGCGGCCCGTCGAAGAGTCCGGCGAGGTCGGGGAAGAGGGCGTCGCCGACGAGCGGGTGCAGGTGTTCCAGCGGCAGGATCCCGTGGCGTACGAGGTCGAAGTCCACCGCCCGTTCCGCGCGCACGACCGGCACCATCGGTGGCAGGGGCGACGAGGTGCCGTACCAGACCCGCAGGTCGGCGTCGACGGTCAGCGAGGTGTCCGGGGAGAGCCCGAGCGGGACGCCGGCCCGGGGCCGTCCGGTAGCGAAGACGGCGGCGACGGCGGTCCGCAGCCCGGTGAGGTCGTGCCGGCGGTCGCGCAGCGCCCTGCCGACCCAGTATCCCTTGCCGGTCGTCGCGAGCAGCGGCCCGACGTCGAACCCGGCGAGCGTCCAGGCGGCGGCCCAGTCGCCGGCGTCCTGCAGGGCGATGATCCGCTCCGGGCCGCCCCACGCCGCCTCCGGCAGCCGTTCGCCGGACGCGGTGAGGAACGGCAGGTGCCCGTCGTAGCCGCCGCACCGGTCGAGGAGCTCACCGGTGCGCCGGCTGTCCCACCGCTCGCGGGCGCCGTCGAGCGCGGACCGCTGGTCGCCGTCCAGACCGGCGAACTCGAGCTCGAGCCGCTGGCTGGGGGTGCCGGGGTGCCGCCGCCGGACCCGCAGCGCGTGCCGCCCGTACACGGCGAGGGTCACCGGGCCCGGCGCAGGCGCCTGGAACAGGTGCCAGCGCAGCAGGTCCGGCGCCAGGTGCAGCAGGTCGTCCTCGACCGCGGCGGCGACCGCGGCGCCGTGGTCGCGTCCGATCCGGGCCAGGTCGAGGCCCGCGTCGACGCCGGCCGCGTCGCACGCGCCGCGCCAGTCCCCGGTGCGCCGGCACCGCGTCGCCCGCTCGATCATCCAGCGAGGCACCGCGAACCGCCGCGCCGTGCGCAGCGTCCTCACCCCGACTGCAGCAGGGTTTTCAGTTCGGGGCGGCCGAACCGGTCCAGGGTGTCGGCGACGGAGACGCCGTTGTCGTCCTCGCCGTCCGGGTCGGCCCCGGCGGCGAGCAGGGCGCGGACGAGCTCGGCGGATCCGGTGTCGTACACGGCGGTCTGCAGCGGCGTCATGCCCCGCCGGTCCCGGGCGTGGACGTCGAGCCCGAGGCCGATCAGCCGGTCGAACAGGGTCAGGTCGTCCGGCGCCGCCATCAGGCCGCTGATGTGGTGCAGCAGCGTCCGGCCGTGCGGGTCGCGGGCGTGCGGGTCGACGCCCGCGTCGAGCAGCTCCACGACGCCGGGCAGGTCGCCCTGCTGGGCCCGCAGCATGAGGTCGCGGCGCAGCTCGTGCAGGGCGCGGGGGAGCTTCGCGTGGGGTTCGCGCCAGTTCCGTTCGGCGGCGATGCAGCCGTGCACCTCGCCGCCGAGCGCGAGGAGGGCCTGCTCGCGGCGGCGCTCCTCGTCGGTGTGGGGGATCTCGAAGCGGCCGCCGGCCATCCGTACGTGATGCCACGCGCCGTCACGGCAGCGCAGCCGCGCCTCGGGCACCGCCGTCGCGCCCACCCGCGGCGAAGGGGCCACGGCCTCGGGGAAGAACGCGGCGTGCACGAGCGGGTGCAGCCACGACGCGGGGATCGTGCCGGTGCGGACGAGCTCGGCGTCGATGGGCCGCTCGTACGGTCGGGAGTCCAGGTGCCAGTCGGCGTCGCGGTCCCGGTAGCCGGTGCCCACCCACTCGCCGGTGAGCCGCTGGTCGGTGAAGCCGGTCAGCTTCAGCACGTAGTTCCAGCCGAAGACGATCCCGACGGCGTCGGTGCCGCGGGCGCGGGCGGCGTCGAGGACGGCGAGGTGCTCGCCGAGGAACCCGCGCCACAGCCGCCGCAGGATCCGCGCGTTCCAGTGGCTGCCGTCGTCGGGCAGTTCGGGCACGTCGGCGCCGGCGGCCTGCCACGCCTCGCGGAACCGTCCGGCGTCGTGCAGCGCCAGGACCCGCTCGGTGGCACCCCACGCCGCCTCCGGCAGCGGGCGGCCGGCCGGGTCGTGGAACGGCAGGTGCGTCCAGCCGCAGCCCTCGAGGAGCCGGCCGGACTCGCGGGCGTCCCAGAGGTGCCGGCGGGTCCGGTAGTCGTGCAGCGCGTGGAACGGCCGCGGGCCGTCGTCCCACTCCCAGTCGTCCCAGTCGTCGCTGTCGAGCGGCTCGTCGGTGGCGAACAGCCGCAGCCGCTGCGAGCCGAACCCGAGGCGGGTGCCGCCGACGTACAGCGCCGGCCCGTCGCCGGCCAGGTGCACGACCTGCCGGGCGTCCAGGTGGGTGTCGCCGCGGGCCGGTTTGCGCGGCAGGTGCCAGCGCAGCAGGTCCGGGGCGAAGTGGGCGAGGTCGTCCTCGAACAGCTTCGCCTGGCCCTCGTCGAGCTCGACGTCGACGTTGGCGGCGGCGCACGCGGCCCGCCAGTCGCCGGCGAGCCGGGCCTGGGTCGCCGCCCGGATCATCGACGGGGGCGTCGCCCAGCGCCGGATCCGCCGCCAGTTGCCGGCGCCCGCTCGGGTCAGGGTCGTCACCGGTACACGCTCACGATCTCGCTGCCCGGCTGGCTGTCGGCGGCCGGGAGCAGCGCGCTGATGGCCCGCTTCACGCGGCGCGGGACGTCCGGGCCGAGCGCGAGGCGGGTCAGGGCGGTCTGGGGGAGCGCCGCGAGGAGCGCCTTCGCGCCGCGACCACCGACGCCGGTGTGGCGCAGGTCGAGGCGGCGCAGCCGGGTGCCGGGCAGCGCGGCGGCGAGGAGCGCGGCACCGTCGTCGCCGACCTGGTTGTCGGTGGCGCCGAGCACCCGCAGCGACTGGGGCCGGCTCAGGTCCAGGCTGTCCAGCAGGTGCAGCCGCGGTGCGAGCGCGGCGACGGTGCCCGCGGTGAGCCCGTTGCCGCCCAGGCCCAGCGTCATGTCGCCGCCGTGCATCGCCTCGACGACCGGCAGGACCCCGTCGTCGCCCAGCCGGTTCGCGGCCAGGAACAGGCCGCGGACCCCGGCGTCGCGCAGCAGCCGCCGCAGGAGCGGGCCCGCCGACGGGCCGAGGCCGTTGCCGCCGAGGAACACCCGGGTCACCGGGGCGGGCCGGGCGGCGAGCGCGTCGACGAGCACCGCCAGGCCCGCGGTCGTCAGGCCGGTGTTGACGAGGTCGACGGTGTCGATGGTCGTGTTGCGGCGCAGCGTCTCCGCGAGCGCGGCGACCCCCTCGTCGCCGAGCGGGTTGCGCTTGAGCCACAGCGCCCGCACCCGGTCGTCGGCGGCGAGCCGCTCGAACAACGGTGCGGCGCCTGCCGCGTCGATCGCGTTGCAGCCGAGGTACAGCGTCTCGACCCGGTGCCCTTCCGGCAGGCCCTCGGCGAGGGCGGCGGTCCCCGGGGCGCCGAGCCCGTTGGTGCCCAGCAGCAGGTGCACGGCGTGCGGGGAGCCGACGACCCGGTCGAGGACCTGGGTGACCCCGGCCGCGCCGAGGCCCTGCTTGCACAGGTCGACCCGGCCGTCGGGCTGCAGCGTGCCGAGCGGGAAGCGCTCGGTCTCCCGGACCGGCTCGGGGTCGCGCAGCCTCTGCAGGAGGGGAGACAGGTCGGCGAGGTCGGCCTGCGGCACGGCCGGCACCGTCAGCACCGGGCACGCGATCTCTGGGGTGTCTACCACTGCACCACCTGGTAGTCCTTGAGGAAGACGCCGGAGATCCGGTCACCGTGCACGCCGCGGACGATCGGGTCGTACACCCTGGCGGCGCCGTCGACGACGTCCAGCGGCACCCGGAAGCCGGCCTCGTGGAAGGCCTCCTTGGTGCCCTGCGGCCGCTCGTCGGTGACCCAGCCGGTGTCGACGCTGGTGACGTGGATGCCGTCGCGGGCGTAGTCCTCGGCGATCGTGCGGGTCAGCATGTTGAGGCCGGCCTTGGCCATGTTGGTGTGCGGGTGCCGGCTGGTCTTGTTGCGGCGGCTGAAGCTGCCCTCCATCGCCGAGACGTTCACGACGTACCGGTCGGGGTGCGGCGAGGCGAGCATCAGCGGGCGCAGCCGGGCGGTGAGCAGGAACGGCACGAACGCGTTGACGACCTGCACCTCCATCCACTCCCGCGGGGTGACCTCGTGCAGGTGCAGCACCCAGCTGTTGACGGGGCGCAGGTCGAGCTGCTCACCGGTCTCGTCGACCATGCCGGCGGGGAAGAAGTCCACTGTGGACCTGATGGCGGGGACCGGCACCGGGACGCCCGGTCCGAGCGCCGCTGCTTCGGCGGCCCGCAGCGCACGGTAGTACTCAGCCGGCCGGGAGATGGTCTGGGCCGCGTTGTTGACGAGGATGTCGAGGTGGCCCCACTGCTCGGTGACCGCGTCGACGAGGCCCACGACGGCGGGCAGGTCGAGGAAGTCGACGCCGTGCACCCGCAGCCGGTCGCGCCAGTCGGCGAAGTCGCTCTCCGCGGCGAACCGGCGGGCCGCGTCGTGCGGGAAGCGCGTGGTGACGATGACGTCGGCGCCGTCGCGCAGCAGCTTCAGCGCCGTCTGGTAGCCGATCTTGATCCGCCCGCCGGTGACGATCGCGCGCCGGCCGCGCAGGTCGCAGCGGGCCGTGCGGCGGGCCGTGTTGCCGGTCGAGCAGGGCCGGCACATCAGCGGGTACGCCCGGTTGACCGTGCGGTAGTGCCGCTTGCACACGTAGCACCGCCGGGCCCGCAGCAGTTCCTCGTCCTGCTCCGTGGCCCTGGTCAGCACCCGCAGGTCGTGGGCGGCGCTTTCGGTCTTGCGCGCGCTCTTCTGGTGTTTTTTGCGGCTCTTGTACGAGCTGACGACCGCCTCACGGACCGCCTGTGCCGACGGGTCGTCGTCGTCCGCGCCGTTGAGCGCGGCGAGCACACGCAGGCACGCCGCGACGTCGGAGGGGTCCAGACGAGGCACCGGCAGAGCCTAGCCCCTGTGCGCAAGGAAGCGTGTGGGTGGACCGGCCGGAATCGAACCGGCGTCCTCCGCTCTGGCAAAGCGGTGCGTCGACCTCTGCGCTACGGCCCACCGGGGACGAGCATAGAGGGGCAGGGCCGGTCGGAATCGAACCGACGTCCTCCAGCGTGCTGTGCGGGCGCGACGACCTCTGCGCTACGACCCTGCCGGCGGGTAGCTTAGTACCCTCGTGCGCGGTTGGTAGAGCTGGTGCAGCACGAAGGTGTTGCCGTCGGGGTCGGAGAAGCTCGTGACCCGCGAGAACGGCCCTTCCTCGATCGGTCCGTCGAAGATGATGCCCCGCTCGGACAGCTCCTCGTAGGTCTTCTCGATGTCGTCGGTGTCCAGCACGATGCCGCGCAGCGAGCCCGGGGGCATGGTCTCGAACCAGGTGACGAGCGTGAACGCGGTCTGGCCGTGCTTCGGGGCCACCTCGACCCACCGGCGGTCGCCGGAGTCGTTGTCGCTCACCAGCTCCCAGTCCAGCGCGTTGACGTAGAAGTCGCGTGCCCGGTCCTGGTCGCTCACCGGGATGGACACGATCTGCACGTGATCGATCGGCATGCCTTGCAGGGTACCGCCGGATGTGTCCGTCTCGTGGCGAATTGCCCCTCTTAGAGCAGCACCCATTCCGTGTGGACGGGCGCACCGTCGGCCGGCTCGCACCGCAGTCGTACAGATGCCGCGACGACACCCTGGAAGCGGAAACGCCCCTCGTCGTCGACGTCGGTCTCGTGGCTGCCCGTCGGGGACTCCAGGACGATCCTGGCCGGCACCGCGGGGGACACCGTGCCGACCACCTCGACGGCGCCCGCGCGGGTCGTCGCCTGCACGTCGATCGTCAGTGAGCCGCCGAAGAACGACAGCAGCCGCGGCGAGCCGCCACCACGGACCGCGACGAGCCGCTCCCGGGCCGAGTCGGCGGTCAGCTCGGCCAGGGCCGCGTCGGGGTCACGCCAGCCGATGCTGGCCCGGGCGGCCGCGAGCACGTCGTCGGGCACCGGGTCGTGACGGCCCGCGATGTCGCGCAATGCCCTGAGCACCTCTTCCTCCCCGATCATCGGGTCGGCCCTGCCTGCGGCTGTGCCTGCGTCTGTGCCTTTGGAGTGGTCGGTCGTGGCCTCGGGTCGTGGTGTGCCTGTGTCTTTGGCGTGGTCGGTCGCGGCCTCGGGTCGAGGTGTGTCTGTGCCTTTGGCGTGGTCCGTCGTGGCCTCATGTCGTCGTCGAGCCCAATCTGCGTCGCAGCGTGCCGAGGCAGCGCTGCCGGGTCGGTCCGATGCTGCCGACCGGCACGTCGAGGGCGGCCGACACCTCGGCGTAGCTCGGCGGCGGGTCCGCGATGAGCACCCGCAACAACTGCTGGCAGGGGCCGGACAGCGAACGGAACTCGTGCCACAGCGCCTTGTCCCGCTCGTCGCGCAGCACCCCCGCGTCGAGCTCCTCGTCCTCGCCGGCGAGCACGCCGCCGAGGATCCCGATGAAGTCGGTGGCCGAGCCGGCCGGCACGTCCCGCCCGCCGCGGCGCAGCAGCGCGAGCGCCTCCCGCCGGGCGGTGGTGGCCAGCCACGAGCCGAGCCGGTCCGCGTCGCGGACGTCGGCGATGTGCTCGACCAGCCGTAACCAGGTCGCCTGGCTGACGTCGGCGGCGTCGGAACGGCCGAGCTGGAAGCTGCGCGCGACCGACCAGACAAGGTTGGCATATCTGTCCACGATGGACTCCCAGGCCTTCTGGTCGCCGGTGGCGGCCGCCCTCAGGAGCTCGGCGTTTTCAGGCTCAGCCATGGTCTCGAAGGCTATCATCGCGCCCTGCCGGTGACGGGGTGCGGCGACCTTTGTGCCGCACCCCGTCACCCCCCTCCCCCTGGTAATGCTCCCGGTGTGGCACCGCTGCCCCCTGCCGTGGCGCATACGATCACGCCAGCCCCGCGTAGCGGCCATACCGGCGGGACGCGCCGGCGATGACCGCCTCCGCCGCCAGCCGGGCCGAGCCGGCACCGGGCAACGCGTCGGCGATCGCCGCCGCGACGAACGGCGCGGCGAACGAGGTCCCGCTCCACCGCGCCCAGCCGTCGCCGAAGTCCTCGTGATGCACGAACGTGCTGGTGACGTCGGCGCCCGGCGCCACGAGCGTGATCCACGTGCCGGTGTTGCTCCAGTCGCTGATCCGCCGGCCGTCGTGCGCCGCGACCGCGACCACCCGCCGCCGCCACGACGCGCTGGTCCCCGCATACGCCGCCGGCCAGAACGGCCGGTCGTGCTGCCCGTCGTTGCCGGCCGCGGCGACCACCACCCGGTCGCCGCTGCCCAGCAGCTCCGTCAGCGCCGCCGTCAGCAAGACCGGCGGACGGTCGTCGAGCGTGTAACCGCCCAGTGACAGGTTGATGAGCTGATGGTCGTACGCCTGCCGGAGCCCCGCGATCAGGTCGGTCTCCCGGCACACCCCGTGCGTGTCGACGATCCTCACCACCCGTGGCCGCACGTGTGCGGACCTGGAGACCAGCACCCCGGCGACGAAATTGGCGTGCCCGACGTCACCGTCGCGCACCTCCTCGTCGCCCTGGATGCCGGACTCGAAGTCGTCGGTGACATACCGGTCCTTGGGCAGCGGGCTGTTGAGCCACACCCCGGTGTCCAGCACCAGCACCTCGACATCCGGCACCGCACGGTCACGGACCGTGAGGTGCCCCGGCGCCGCCGGCCGCGGCGGTCCATACGGCCCCGCGTGCTCGAACGGCGTCGACACGAACACGTGATTCGGCCCGGCGGCCACTCTGGTGTCACCGGCCGCCTCGGCCTGGACCCGCACCCGCCTCGCGGCACGCGCGACGTCCAGGCCAGGCAACCGCACCCGCCGGAACCCTTCCGGGACATCCCCCTCCTCCACGATGTCCCGGACGGTGAACCCCTGCTCCATGAACGCCTGACGAGCGGTGGCGAAGCGGTCGTCGAGCACCAGGAGCTCGTCCGCGACGAACCGCACCGGAGTGCCGTCCGCCCGGTCCTCGCGACGCACCCACCCCAGCCCGGCGAGCCTGCGGGCGCGTCGCGACCGCCACTGCTCCGAACGGGCGTCCGCTGGTGCCATGGGCTCTCCTCCTCACGTGGTCTGGAAACTAGAGGGAGGAAGTCAGCTTCCTGATACAAGAATCCCCGGCTGTTTTCTGTCGTACGTGGGCGGCATGATGATGGCCGTGGCGAGCAATGACCAGCAGACCGTGACCCGCGAGCTCACCGTCCTCGAAGTGACCGTCACCGGCCCCGCCGGTGAGGCGCGCTCACTGGTGCGGCCCGACGACACCGTGACCATCGGCCGCGACGCGGCCAACGACCTGGTCGTCGAGGGCACCCTGATCTCCCGCCGGCACGCCGAGGTGATCTGGAACGATGACGGTTGGTTCCTGCGCGACCTCGGCAGCCGCAACGGGACGTATGTCGACGGGGAGAAGGCCGCCTTCGTCGCCGCCGTCGACGGGGGAGCGGTGCACCTCGGCGCCGCCGACGGTCCCAAGGTCGCGTTCAAGGTCGTCACGATCACCGAGCCGGTCCCCGCGGCCCAGCCACCGGCGCAGCGGGAGGCCGCCCTGCACGACGCGGCGGCGCTGATCCGCCTCGGCCGCGGCCCTGACAACGACATCGTCCTCACCGACCTGCGCACCTCGCGCAACCATGCCGAGCTGCGCCGCACCCCGACCGGCTATGAGGTCGTCGACCTCGGCAGCCGCAACGGCACGTTCCACAACGGCAAGCAGGTCGCCCGCCAGGCGATGCAGCCCGGCGACATGATCTCCATCGGCCGGCACGAGTTCATCTTCGACGGGATGCGCCTGCACGAGTTCGAGGACGCCGGCCCGTCCTCCCTCATCGCCGACGACCTCACCGTGCGCATCAATGACGCGATCCTGCTCGACGACGTCAGCTTCGCCCTGGCGGAGGGCAGCCTGCTCGGCGTCATCGGCCCCTCCGGCTGCGGCAAGTCGACCCTCATCAAGGCCGTCGCCGGGCTGCGGCCCGCCACCCAGGGCACGGTCCGCTATGACGGCCGCGACCTCTACGCCGACTATGCCGAGCTGCGCTACCGCATCGGCATGGTCCCGCAGGACGACGTCCTGCACCGCCAGCTCACCGTCCGCCGCGCCCTGCGCTTCGCCGCCGCGCTGCGCTTCGCCGACGACGTGCCGCGCGAGGAGCGCCGCGGCCGCGTCGCCGAGGTGCTGCGCACCCTCAACCTCACCGAGCGCGCCAAGATGCGCATCGACAAGCTCTCCGGCGGCCAGCGCAAGCGTGTCTCGGTCGCGCTGGAGCTGCTGACCGAGCCGTCGCTGCTGTTCCTCGACGAGCCGACGTCGGGCCTCGACCCGGCACTCGACAAGGAGGTCATGGAGGAGCTCCGCGACCTCGCCGACAAGGGCCGCACCGTGGCCGTCGTGACCCACAACGTCATGCACCTCGACCTGTGCGACCGCGTCCTCGTCCTGACCGTCGGCGGCCGCATGGGCTATTTCGGCCCGCCCGGCGAGCTGCTCTCCTTCTTCGGCGCCGAGGACTACGCCGAGGTGTTCCGCGAGGTCACGACCAACGCCGACCACTGGATGCGGACGTATCGCAGCTCGGAGCTCTACACGAAGTATGTGACCGCCCAGATCGCCGAGGCGCCGCTGCCGAAGCCCGCCGCGGTCGAGCGCGTGACCGTCCCGAAGCCCCGCGACCCGGCTCCGTCCGAGACCGGTGTGGACTCGCAGACCGCGGAACAGACCATGCCGCAGCGGCCGGCGTCCCCTGCCCCCGTCGCTGCTCCTGGCTCCACTGCTTCCGCCGCGCCTGGTTCGTCGTCGGGTTCGTCGTCGGGTTCGCCGTCTGTTTCGCCGTCTGTTTCGTCGTCTGGTTCGTCGTCTGGGAGGCCGGCGCGGGCGGTCGGGCGGGCGCGGGTCAAGCTCGGCGGCGCGTCACTGCGCAGCAGAGCCCTGCACCCGGCGGCCCCGGTCCGGCAGTTCCTCACGCTGTGCCTGCGCATGTTCTGGGTCATCGGCGCCGACCGCGGCCTTGCCCTGTTCACCTTGGGCCTGCCGCTCGCCCTGGCCCTGCTGACCCGCACCGTCCCCGGTGACAACGGTCTCGCCCCGGGCACGGGCAGGATCAGCCTCGAGGCCCAGCGCCTCCTGGTGGTCCTGGCCGTCGGCGCCGCCTTCCTCGGCACCGCCGCCGCGATCCGCGAGATCGTCAACGAGGCCACCATCTACAAGCGCGAACGCGCCGTCGGCCTCTCCGCCGGCGCCTACCTCGCCTCGAAGGTCTTCGTCTTCTCCATCATCATCGTCGCCCAGACGGCCCTCTTCACCTGGCTGGCCCTCCTCGGCAAGAACCCGCCCAAGGCCCCCCTGATCTTCCCCGAGCACTGGCTCCTGGAGATCAGCATCCCCGTCGCCCTGGTGGCCCTCGCCTCGATGGCGTTCGGCCTGCTCGTCAGCGCCCTCGCCAAGACCACAGAGCAGACCACCCCCGTCCTCGTCGTGGTCGTGATGGCCCAGCTCGTCCTCTCCGGCGGCCTCTTCGAGCTCGAAGGCCAGACCGTCCTCCAGCAGATCGCCTGGCTCTTCCCCACCCGCTGGGGCCTGGCCGCCGGCGCCTCCACCGTCGACCTCACGTCGATGATCCCCTTCGACGACAGCCTCTGGGCCCACACCACCGGCGCCTGGTGGCGCTCGGTCCTGATCCTCCTGCTCCACATCACCGCTCTGATCGCCCTGGCCCGCCTGGCCCTCCGCCGCCTCGAACCCGGCCGCCAGTAACCCCCAACCCACGACCAGCACCCGTCCCGTCCACCCCACTCGCCCCCGCGCCGCGACCCTCACCCCAGCCCGCCAACCACGGCGTGGCGTGGCTGGGGTGCGGCGGTGCTGGGTGCCGAGGGCTCGCGTCACGTCGCCCGCCGCCCTCGCCGCGGTCGGTGAGCTGCCTCCGGCCGCAGCCGCCGCGCAACTCCGCCCAGCTGCGGCGCTGCTCATCCGGCTGCTGGTCGCCGCGTGGCGCTGCTGGCTGCTGCGTGGCGTCGTCGGCTGCTGCGCGGCTCCGGTGTGCCGCGGCTTGCTGGGTGCCGCGTCGCTTCGTCGACCACCGCTTGGCGCCGGCGCTCGGGTGCGGCGTGGCTTGGCCGGCCGCTGCGTGGCTCTTTGGCCGTGTGCCGCGTCGATGGCCGTTGCCCCGTTAACCACCGCGTGGGTGCGGCGGTGCTGGGTGCGGCGGTGCTGGGTGCGGCGGTGCTGGGTGCGGCGGTGCTGGGTGCCGTGGGCCCGCGTCACGTCGCCCGTCGCCCTCGCTGAGGTCGGTGAGCTGCCTCTGGACGCACCCGCCGCGCAACTCCGCCCAAGTGCGGCGCTGCTTAGCTGGCCGCGGCGCTGCTTAGCTGGCTGCTGGTCGCTGCGTGGCGTCGTCGGCTGCTGCGTGCTCCGGTGTGCCGCGGCCTGCTGGGTGCCGCGTCGCTTCATCGACCAGCGTTTGGCGCCGGCGCTCGGGTGCGGCGTTGGCTCGGCCGGCCGCTGCGTGGCTCTTTGGCTGTGTGCCGCGTCGATGGCCGTTGCCCCGTCAACCACCGCGCGGCGTGGCTGGGGTGCGGCGGTGCTGGGTGCCGCGGGCCGCGTCACCTTGCCCGTCGCCCTTGCTGAGGTCGGTGAGCTGCCTCTGGACGCAGCCGCTGTGCAACTCCGCCCAGGTGCCGCGCTGCTCAGCGGGTCGCCGCGCTGCTCAGCGGGCCGCCGCGCTGCTCAGCCGTCAGCTGACCGCTGCGTGGCGTCGTCGGCTGCTGGGTGGGTCCGGTGTGCCGGGACTTGCTGGGTGCCGCGTTGCTTCGTCGATCACCGTTGGGCGCCAGCGCTTGGGTGTGGCGTGGCTCTATGGCTGGTCTGCTGCGTTGAATGGTCGTTGCTCCGTCAACAACCGCGTGGTGTGGCTGGGTGCGGAGGTTCTGGGTGCCGCGGGCCGCAGCACGTCGCCCGTCGCCCTTGCCGTGGTCGGTGAGCTGCCTTCGGATGCAGCCGCCGTGTGACTCCGCCCAGGTGCGGCGCTGCTCAGTCGGCCGCCGCGTTGCGGCGGTGGTCGTTGTGTGGCTCCGGCTGGGCGTGGTTTTGGCCGTCGCGCCGCTTCGTCGGCCGAGGTGTGGCTCTGGCTTGGGGTGCGGCGTGGCTGGTCGTTGCGTGACTTTTGGGTCGGCTGCCGCGTCGATTGCCGTTGGGTGGCATGGCTGGGTGTGGCGCCGCGTCCTCGGGGCTGCTTCGCCCAACGCGGCGTTGGCCGGACAGGGCTCTTGGGTCGGCTGTCGCGTCGATTGCCGTTGGGTGGCATGGCTGGGTGTGGCGCCGCGTCCTCGGGGCTGCTTCGCCCAACGCGGCGTTGGCCGGACAGGGCTCTTGGGTCGGCTGTCGCGTCGATTGCCGTTGGGTGGCATGGCTGGGGTGTCGCGCCGCGCCGTCGGCTCTGCTTCGCCCAACGCGGCGTTGGCGGGACCGGCGGCCGGACTTCGACCTGCGCGGTCCGTGTCGCTCCCCGCCGTGGGCTGGCCGGTCGCGGTTTGGTCGCCGCGTGGTTCGCTTCGTGGGTGACGGTTCGGTGGGCGTGGTATGGGCTGGATCGGTGCCCGGCTTCGACCTGCGTCGTCCGGGTTCGGTTCGTGGCACCCCGGCCGATCGGCGTGGGCAGGCGGATGACGTTCGTGGCGCCGGCCGGGTAGCGGCTCGGTGCGGTGTCGGCCGGGCGGTGTGGGGCAACCCGCGTGGGTCGGGTCTGTGCGACTTCGATCCGATCCGTGGCGTCCCGCAGTGAGCTGCCCTGTGCCGGGCTGTGCTGCTCCGTTCTGGCTCGCGCTGTGCCGGGCCTTGGTGAGCAGTGCGCTGTTTAGCCCGCTTTTGTCCTCGCTGCGGGGATGTGGTCGATCGATGCGCGGGGGCTTGTGTCGGGGGAGGGAGGGGGCTGCGGCGGGGCTGTTCGTCGGGTCGTCCTGTGTGGTGGCGGTGGTCGCGGCGGCTGGTGGGGACGTAGATCGAAGGACGGATCTGGCTGTCGTCGCGGCCGGAATCCTCCTTTGATCATCACGTCGGGTGGTGGCGTTGAGGTGGGTGGGGGCGGCAGTACGTTGGGGGTATGTCTGATGCGATCCGTGCCGAGACGGTGTACGTCGGTGACGAGAAGATCCAGGCCTACCAGGCCCGGCCGGTCGGGCCGGGGGCGTTTCCGGGGGTTGTGGTGATTCATCATCTGCCGGGGTGGGACGAGTCGACGAAGGAGATGGTGCGGCGGTTCGCGGTGAACGGGTACCTCGCGATCTGCCCCAACCTGTTCTGGCGGGAGGCGCCGGGGGCGTCGCCGGATGACGCTTCGGCGTTCGTGCGGGGGCAGGGCGGGATTCCGGACGAGCAGATCATCCAGGACGTGCGGACCGCGGCGGACGCGTTGCGGGCGATGGACGGGCACAACGGCAAGGTCGGGGTGATCGGGCACTGCTCGGGTGGGCGGCAGGCGCTGCTGGTCGCGACGGCGATGCCGCTGGACGCGGCGGTGGACTGTTACGGGGCGTTCGCGTTGGAGCCGCCGGCGGCGTCGACGGGGCTGAAGATGACGTCGATCAAGGATCGGCTGCCTGACCTCGGGTGCCCGGTGCTCGGGCTGTTCGGCGACGACGACAGGAACCCCGCGCCGGCGGAGGTCGAGCGGCTCGCCGGGATCCTCGCCGAGCACGGCAAGCAGTTCGAGCGGCACAGCTACGAGGGGGC
This sequence comes from Dactylosporangium sp. NPDC050588, assembly GCF_040654975.1. Taxonomy (NCBI): domain Bacteria; kingdom Bacillati; phylum Actinomycetota; class Actinomycetes; order Micromonosporales; family Micromonosporaceae; genus Dactylosporangium; species Dactylosporangium sp. NPDC050588. The sequence continues at coordinate 83,881 of NZ_JBFAJA010000053.1, forward strand.
GGGGCACGGGTTCTTCTCGCCGGACCGGCCGGGGTACCGGCAGCAGGCGGCGGTCGACGGGTGGAAGCGGATCTTCGCGTTCTTCGACCGGCACCTCGGCGGCAAGCGGCTGGAGGCCTGAGCATGTGCACGTACGACACCGAGACCGTCGAGATCGAGGGCAGCGCGAAAGGGCCGGACGGCTGGTTCGGGGTGACGCGGGCGGCGGTGTACGTCGACCACCCGCACCACGCGCCGTTCGGGCACACGCTCAACATCGACTTCGCGGACCCGGCGCGGGGGCCGGCGGCGCGGGTTGCGGTCGAGCTGACCGAGGAGGCGGCCAGGGCGCTGGTGGCCGCGATCCAGGCCGCGCTCGACCATGCTCCAGCAGGTCTGGCCAGCCGGAGTGCTCCGGTGTAAGCATCGAGGGATGGGCGCCTATCGCGACACGTACGATCGCAGCCTCACCGACCCCGACGGGTTCTGGCGGGACGCCGCCGCCGGGGTCGACTGGGACCGCATGCCGATGCGGGTGCTGGACGGCGACCGCCCGCCGTTCTACCGCTGGTTCCCCGACGCCGAGCTCAACACCTGCTACAACGCCGTCGACCGGCACGTCGCCGCCGGGCGCGCCGACGAGACGGCCCTCATCTACGACAGTCCTGTGACGGGCACGCTCCGCTCGTACACCTGGCGCGAACTCAGACACGAGGTCGCCAGGTGCGCGGGAGCGCTGCGCGAGCTGGGGGTCGAGAAGGGGGACCGGGTCGTCGTCTACATGGCGATGGTTCCGGAGGCGGTCATCACGATGCTCGCGTGCGCGCGGCTCGGCGCGGTGCACTCGGTCGTGTTCGGGGGGTTCGGGCCGAAGGAGCTCGCCGCCCGCATCGACGACGCCCGTCCGAAGGTGGTCGTCGCGACGTCGTGCGGGATCGAGGGCAGCCGCGTCGTGGAGTACAAGCCGCTGCTCGACGCCGCGCTCGCCGAGGCCACCCACCGGCCCGACCGCTGCGTCGTCCTCCAGCGGCCGCAGGCCCCCGGCGTGTTGCAGGACTGCGACCTGACCTGGGAGGACGCCCTCGACGGTGCGGCGGAGGCGGCGTGTGTACCGGTGGCCGCCACCGACCCGCTGTACATCCTGTACACGTCGGGCACGACGGGCCGGCCGAAGGGCATCGTGCGCGACAACGGCGGGCACGCCGTCGCGCTGACCTGGTCGATGGCCAACGTGTACGCCACGGGGCCCGGCGACGTGTTCTGGGCGGCGTCCAACGTGGGGTGGGTCGTCGGCCACTCGTACATCGTCTACGGCCCGCTGCTCGCCGGCGCCACGACCGTCCTGTACGAGGGCAAGCCCGTCGGCACCCCGGACGCGGGCGCGTTCTTCCGGGTCATCGAGCAGCACGGCGTGACGGCCCTGTTCACCGCGCCGACCGCGATCCGCGCGATCCGCAAGGAGGACCCGTCGGGCAGCTTCGCCGGCCGGTACAGGACGGACTCGCTCCGGACGCTGTTCCTGGCGGGGGAGCGGCTCGACCCGCAGACCTACGAGTGGGCCGGCACCACCCTCGGCGTCCCCGTCGTCGACCACTGGTGGCAGACGGAGACCGGCTGGCCGGTCGCGGCGAACCTGCGCGGCCTGGAGCCGATGCCGACGAAGGCGGGCTCGCCGTCGGTGCCGGTGCCGGGCTTCGACGTGCGGGTCCTGCAGCCGGACGGCGCACCCGCCCCGGCCGGCGTCGACGGCGCGATCGTCATCGGCCTGCCGCTGCCGCCGGGCTGCCTGCCGACCCTGTGGCACGACGACGAGCGGTTCGTCGAGTCGTACCTGAGCGCGTTTCCCGACGTCTATCTGACCGGCGACGGCGGCCGGTTCGACGACGACGGCTACCTCTACGTCATGGGCCGCACCGACGACGTCATCAACGTCGCCGGGCACCGGCTGTCCACGGGCTCCATGGAGGAGGTCCTGGCCGCCCACCCGGCCGTCGCCGAATGCGCGGTCATCGGCGTCGACGACGAGCTCAAAGGGCAGGTGCCGCGCGGGTTCGTGGTGCTGAAGGCGGGCATCGACACCGAGCCCGAGGTCATCGAGCAGGAGCTGGTCGCGTCGGTACGCCGTAGCATCGGCGCGGTCGCCTCCCTGCGCCGCGTGCAGGTCGTGCCGGCGTTGCCGAAGACCCGGTCCGGCAAGATCCTGCGCAAGACGATGCGCGGCATCGCCGCCGGCGCCGACCCGGCGGTCCCGTCCACGATCGAGGACCCGTCGGTCCTGGACACCCTGCGCCCGATCCTGCGCCCCGAATGAGCGTCCCGTTGTGCTCCGGCCTACCGGACACTCTGCTTCCGCGTGCTTCCGGTCCTGTCAGGCGCTCCGCCCCCGTGGGCTCCCGGCCCTGCCAGGCGCTCCGCGCCCGTGGATTTCCGGTTTATCAGGCGCTCCGCGCCCGCTAAACCGGAAATATCAGCATTTGGCCTCATCGAGCACGCTGACAGCGAACACGCTCACAGCGAACCAGGGCTCCCTTCCCGGGGTGCGATCACTACGGTCGAGGAAAGCCCCGGGAAAGGACGCCGCTCATGGCAGACACGCAGATCCCCTTCGACAGCGCGGTGTTCGACCGGCTGCTCACCAAGCGCATCATCGTCCTCGGCACCGAGGTCAACGACGAGAGCGCCAACCGCATCTGTGGCCAGCTGATCCTCCTCGCCGCCGAGGACAGCGAGAAGGACATCAGCTTCTGGATCAACTCCCCGGGCGGCGTCATCAGCGCCGGCCTGGCCATCTACGACACCATGCGCTTCGTCCCCAACGACGTCTCGACCGTCGTGATGGGCATGGCCGCCTCGATGGGCCAGTTCCTGCTCAGCGCCGGCACCCCCGGCAAGCGCTACGCCCTGCCCCACTCCCGCGTGATGATGCACCAGCCCTCCGGCGGCATCGGCGGCACCGCCTCCGACATCGCCATCCAGGCCGAACAGATGCTCTTCACGAAGAAGACCATGCAGCGCCTGATCGCCGAGCACACCGGCCAGACATATGAGCAGATCGAGGCCGACTCAGACCGCGACCGCTGGTTCACCGCCCAGGAGGCCGTCGACTACGGCTTCGTGGACAAGGTCGTCGCGGGAGCGGAGCAGCTCGCGGTGAGCTGACCCGCCGCCGTCGCCGCCCTGGCCCACGCCGACCCGCCCCGCAGAGGCAAGGTCGCGCAACGGGCCAGGGCCGCGGACCGGTCCACCAAGAGGGTCTCGCCGGTGATGAGGGACGCGGCGGGCGAGACGAGGAAATCCAGCCGCGCCGGCACGGAACCGCCCGCCGGTTCGTCCCCACGAGGGTGTGGGTTCCGCATCTCGCGCGGAGCTGAGGTCGCGTTTAGGCTGCCGGGCGTGAGCATCGAACCTGAGGTCGCGCCGGGGCAGGTTGGCATCGACGCGAAGCGGCTGGCTGGGCTGGACGAGCACTTCGCCAGGTACGTCGACGACGGGCGGCTGGCGGGGTGGCAGCTGGTGGTGAGCCGGGACGGGCGGGTGGCGCACGCCTCGACGTACGGGTGGCGGGACATGGAGGCCGGGCTGCCGGTCGAGCCCGACACGCTCTGGCGCATCTATTCGATGTCGAAGCCCATCACCTCGGTCGCCGCGATGATGCTCTGGGAGGAGGGGCGGTTCGAGCTGACCGACCCGATCAGCAGGTGGCTGCCCGAGTTCGCGGCGCCGCAGGTGTACGACCGGGGGTCTGCCTCCGCGCCGTTCACCGTGCCGGCGGTCGAGCCGATCCGGGTGTGGCACCTGCTGACGCACACGTCGGGGCTCACGTACGGGTTCCTGCAGACCTCGGTCGTCGACGCGCTGTACCGCAAGGCGGGGTACGACGTCCTCGCCAAGACGGGCGTGGACCTGGCGCAGGCCAGCCGGGACTGGGCGGCGCTGCCGCTGCTCTTCCAGCCCGGCACCGGGTGGGGCTACGGGGTGTCCACCGACGTGCTCGGGCGGCTCGTCGAGGTGGTGTCCGGCCAGAGCCTCGGCGACTTCCTGCGGACCAGGATCTTCGAGCCGCTCGGCATGGCCGACACCCGCTGGTCGGTGGACCCGGACGGTGCCGACGCGAAGCGGCTCGCCGCGCTCTACGTGCCCAGCCCCGCCAGCGGCAAGGCGACCAGGTTCGACGCCATCGGCAAGTACGCGCTGGAGGAGCCGGCCATGCAGTCCGGCGGCGGCGGGCTGATCTCCACCGCCGCCGACTACGACAGGTTCACCGCGATGCTGCTGCGGGAGGGCACGACGAGCCGGGACGGGACGGCGGGGGAGCGGCTGCTGAGCAGCCGGACCGTGCGGTTCATGACCCGCAACCACCTGCCCGGCGGGGTCGACCTCGACCGGCTGCAGACGGGCGGGTTCGCCGAGACGACGTTCGAGGGGATCGGCTTCGGGCTCGGGTTCGCCGTGGTCCGCGACCCCGTCCCGGCCAGGACGCCGTCCACGCCGGGCACGTACTACTGGGGCGGCGCGGCCAGCACCGCCTTCTGGATCGACCCCGCCGAACGGCTCACCGTGGCGTTCTACACGCAGCTGCTGCCGTCGAGCACTCACCCGATCCGGCCGCAGCTGCGCCAGCTGATCTACTCGGCACTCACCGACTGAAAGCTCGAACCGACAAAGCTACTTGAAGGTCAGGCTGCCGCCGCCGGTGATGACGTGCACCTTGTGCACGGAGGCCGCGTCGGACTTCACGGTGCCGGACTGCTGCCCGCCGTCGAGCTGGACGTCGAGGGCGTAACCGTCGGCGGTGAGCTTCAGCGACACGTCGCCGCCACCGCTGTCGAGGTCGATGCGGTCGGGGGACTGGGTGACGGCCACGTCGACGGCGCCGCCGCCGGTGCGGGCGGTCAGCTCCGGCGGGGCCAGGCCCGCCCCGGTGAGCGCGCCGCCGTCGGTGGACACGTCGATGATCCCGGTGAGGCCGTTGAGGGAGACCGTGCCGCCGGCGCTGTCGAGGCGCACGCTGAGCGTCGACGGGATCTCCACCGTGTACGCGATCGAGCAGTCGCCGCTCGCGCAGCCGGTCGACGCGAGGACCAGCTCGCCGCCCTCGACGGTCTGCTTGCGGCCGGGCTTGTCGGCCTTGAAGGTCGACGTCTCCGTCACCTTGATCGTGGGGCCGGAGCCGACCTTCACGGTGATCGCGCCGCCCGCGCTGTCGATCTCGACGACGCTGACGTCGTCCTTCACCTCGAACGCGTTGGTGGCGGTCTGCGCGCCGCCGCCCTTGCCGCCGGTGGAGGGCGAGTCCCCCGAGGAGCCGCAGCCGGCGAGGGCCGCCGGCGCCGCGAGGGCCAGCAGGGTGGCGAGGGTGAGGATCCGGGGTGACTTCACGGAGGTCAGCTTCGCACGGCCCGCCGGGCACCGTTCGGTAGGGTCGGTGCCATGAATCTCGTCGATGCCGCGTATCAGCGTGCCGAGACCAGTGGCTTCCCGATGTCCTGCGAACAGCCCGTCGGCCGGCTCCTCGCCGTGTTCGCCGCGAGCATCCGCCCCGGCGGCCACATCCTCGAGCTCGGCACCGGCGCCGGGGTCGGCGTCGCCTGGCTCGTCGCCGGCCTCGGTGAGCGCACCGACGTGACCGTGACCTCGCTCGAGCTGGACGAGAAGGTGGCGGCGGTCGCGGCGGGCGAGACCTGGCCGTCCTATGTGGACCTGCGGGTCGCCGACGCGCTGGCGTTCCTGCCGTCCGCCGTGGGCATGTTCGACCTGATCTTCGCCGACGCCCAGGGCGGCAAGATCGAAGGGCTCGACCTGACCATCGCCGCGTTGCGGCCGCGCGGCATCCTCGTGGTCGACGACATGCGGGTCGTCGACGACTGGCCCGAGGACTTCAAGGCCCGCCAGGCCGGCGTACGCCAGATGCTGACGTCTCACCCCGACCTCGTCTCCGTGGAGCTCGACCACGGCTCCGGCATGGTGATCAGCACCCGGCGCTAGGGCCGTTTGTGCTGCTCATGGGCGGGTATGCGGACATCAGTCAGGCTGCGCCCAGGAGGAGACCCGATGTCCACCGACGCGATCGTCGTGCTGAAGGAAGACCACAAGAACGTCAAGCGGCTGTTCAAGGAGTTCCAGGCCGCCGAGCACGGACCGGCGGGGGCGAAGGGGCGGATCGTCAAGCAGATCCTGACCGAGCTGACCGTGCACACGTACCTGGAGGACGAGGTGATGTATCCGGAGGTCCGCCGGTTGGTGCCGGACCTCGACGAGGAGATCCTCGAGTCGTACGAGGAGCATCACGTCGCCGACGTGCTGTGCATGGAGCTCGCCAAGATGAAGCCTGACCACGAGCACTTCGACGCCAAGGTCACCGTCCTCATCGAAAGTGTCACGCACCACATCGACGAGGAGGAGCACGGGTGGTTCCCGAGGGTCCGTGAGGCGCTCAGCCGCGCCCAGCTCCAGGAGCTCGGCGCCCGTATGCAGCAGCTCCGCCCGGACGCACCGACGACCCCGACCGCGCCGAAAGCATTGAAGAAGACGCTGGAGGCGATCCGCGGGTGACGGGACGGCCCGGGCGGGGTCATCCGACCGAAGGAGACGATTGGGCAGGGGTCTGCCGGTACCGTCGACAGCGATGAACGCCGTGGTGCTTGCCCTGCACGGGTTGCTCGTGGAAGGGACCGTCGAGACCGTCGAGCCGGTGCTCGTCGGTTGCCTCGTCGCGGCCGAGCCGCGGCTCGTCCTGGACGTGTCCGAGGTGACGGTGTGCGACACCGCCGGCGCGGCCCTGCTGGTGCGGGTCGCCGAGCTCGCCTGGCAGCGCGGCGGGGAGCTGCGCCTCGCCGCGCCGTCGCCGGCGATCCGGTCGTGGGCGCAGGTCGCCGCCGGGATGGACGGCATCGCCGCCTTCGCCAGCGTCGAGGGCGCGGTCGAGGCGGACCCGCGCGACCTGCTCGCGCCCCCGGTCGTGGCGAGCGGGCCGGCCGCGTGCGTCGACGATCCGGTCCCCCCGCAGCGCCGCCGCCCCCGCTGGCGGGTCAACCCTTCGGCCCGCGGACGATCACGCCGAGGTCCCGCATCACCGCGTCGGTGAGGCCCGGCAGCTGCGCCGGCTCGATCGTCACGCCACGCAGGCTGCTCACGCCGCTGACCTCCGACAGCTGGTTGCCGCGCAGGTCGGCGCCGCGCAGGTCACAGCTCTCGAACGACATCTGCCGCAGCCGGCAGCCGGACATCGCCGCGTGCGGCAGGACGCAGTCCCGGAAGACGGTGTTGACCAGGACGCATCCGACGAATCCGGTCGGACCGATCGTCGTGATGTCGTCGAGGTTCGCCGCGTCCAGCCGGCAGCCCTCGAAGAGCACGTCACCGAGCCGCGACTCGGCGATGTGCGCCCAGGTGAGCTTGCAGTTGACGAAGTGGACCCGCTCGAACGTCAGGCCGGTCAGCCGCGCCGCGGTGAAGTCGACCTTCTCGAAGCGGCAGCCGGAGACCGTCACGTCCTCCCACACGACCCCGTTGAGGTCGAGATTCTCCAGGTGGGAGCGGCGCAGACGGGCGTCGATGAGCGTGGTCCGGATGGCGCGCCCGGTCTGCACGTGGGCATCGTTGAGGTTGCCTCCCCATGGTGCGCTGACGGGCTCGAGCTCACCCTGGTCGATGACGGGGAGATCGATGTCGAGTTCGTGCACGGTCCGCAGTGCCACGCACCTCACCGTACACACGTAGGCTGATCAGTCATGAGCGGTACGGAGCACCGTGCAGGGACCGCGAATCAGGGGTGGCGCGAATGAGCGTCCAGCGGAGGTGATGGCATGAGTGAGGCAGCGGTCGGGCAGCGGCGGGTCGACGGGCGCACGCTGCGGGCCGAGCGGACCCGGCGGGCCATCGTCGACGCGCACCTCGCGCTGCTGGAGGAGGGCGACCTCAAGCCGACGGCGGAGCGGATCGCGGAGCGGGCCGGGGTGTCGCTGCGCGCCCTGTGGACCAACTTCAAGGACATGGAGCGGCTGTTCGCGGCGGCCGGCGCGCGCCTGATGGAGCGGCAGACCGCCGAGCACCGGCCCGTCCCGCCCGACCTGCCCCTGCCGCGGCGGATCGAGGCGTACTGCGAGCAGCGGGCCAGGCTGCTGGAGCTCATCGCGCCGGCGGCCCGGGCGGCCCGCCTGCGGGAGCCGTTCTCCGCGGCGCTGCGGCACAACCGGACCTGGTACGTGACGAACGCCCGCGACGAGCTGGAGAAACTCTTCGCCGAGGAGCTGGACCGCACCGGCGACAGCCGGGAGGAGACCCTGCACGCGCTCACGGTGGCGACCACCTTCGCGTCGTGGTCGATGCTGCGCGACGAGCTGCACCTGGACGTGCCCGCCGCGACCGGGGTGCTGCGCCGCGGGGTGACGGCGTTGCTCAGCGCGACCGAGGCATAAGTTTCGCTTAGATCGTCGTGAAATCGGCATCGCTGGTTGGGTCCGGCGGCGGCGCGGCTCATAGGCTTCGGTGCGGTTGAGTCGTCTGTGCCTCAGGAGGCAGCTGGTGTCCGCGTTCGGCCCGTACGACGCCCGCAACACCGAACCCGCCCGCCCCGCCTACGGCGCCGACCCCCGCACGCCCTACGGCGACGGCCGGGACGCCGGCTTCGGCAGCGGCTACGGCCCCGCCGACGGCTACGGCCAGGGCGACGGTTACGGGCCGGGCGACGGTTACGGCTACGGGAGCGCGCCGTACGGCGACGGCCAGGGCGACGACGCCGCGGACGCGCAGGGGCCCAGGCACCGCCGCGGCACCCGGCTCGCCGTGATCGTCGGTGTCGGGGTCGCCGCGCTGCTGGTGGTCGGCGCGACCGCGTTCGGCGGTGCCCTGCTGCTCGGCCACGACGGCGACACCGGCGAGGCGGCCCGCACCTCCGTGGCGGGCGACGCGACCGGCGACCCGGCGAACGCGGGCGACCCCTCCGCCGCCGGGAACGGGGACGCGAGCGCCACGCCCGAGGCCGCGGCCAGCAGCGCCGCGCCGCCGAGCGCCACGCCGACGAAGGCGCAGACCACGCCGCCCGCGAAGCCGAAGACGACCGCCCCCGCCGCGCCCGGGAACCTCTCGTACGAGCAGCAGGTCCTCGTGATCGTCAACGCCGAGCGGGCGAAGGCCGGCTGCAAGCCCCTGGCCTACAACGCGAAGCTCGCCACCGCGGCCCGCAAGCACTCCCAGGACATGGCCGCCAACGACTACTTCTCGCACACGTCGCAGGACGGCACCAGCTTCGCGACCCGCATCACGAACGCCGGCTACAAGTGGTCCGGCGCGGCGGAGAACATCGCGAAGGGCCAGAAGACGCCTGCCGACGTCATGAATGCCTGGATGAACAGCTCCGGCCACCGCGCCAACATCCTCAACTGCGGCCTCAAGGACCTCGGCGTCGGGCTGGCGTACCAGGGCAAGACCCCGATCTGGACCCAGGACTTCGGCAGCCCGAGATAGCGAGGCGGCCCGAGGCAGCGAGGCGGCCCCGAGACAGCGGGCGGCCCGAGGCAGCGAGCCCGCCCGAGATGGCAAGGCGCCCCGAGACAGTGATCGTTACCGATCAGTGACCACCCAGTAGCGGAAAAGGACCGTCCAGCGGTTGTGTTTCGCCGCCCCGTTCGGCATCGTGCACATCGGTCAGTGCTTATGGTGCCCGGACGGATTACTCAGTTTCCCTCGCTCGGGTACGTACCCTCGAACCATCCCTCCTGGTGGTCCTTCGAGCAAAGGGACATGATCGTGATCGGTGCTTCACTGCGGCGACGGACCGCGGCGCTCTCCGCGGCGGCACTGCTCGGCCTCGGCCTCTCGTTCGCCGGCGCCTCGCCGGCCTCGGCCGCCGGGGTCGGCTACGTCCGCCTCGCGCACCTGTCGCCGGACACGCCCGCCGTCGACGTGTACCTGAGCTCGGTCAGCGGGTCGATGGCGACGCAGAAGTTCGACGCGGTCGGCTACGGCGTGGTGTCGAAGTACCTGCCGCTCGCGCCCGGCACGTACGCGGTCGCGATGCGCACCAAGGGTGCCGCCGCCGACAGCCCGCCGGTGCTGAGCACCCAGGCCACCGTCGTGGAGGGCAAGGCGTACACCGTGGCGGGCGTCGGCAAGTTCACCGACCTCGGCCTGCGCGTCATCCCCGACGACCTGGCGCTGCCGGAGCAGGGCAAGGCGAAGGTCCGTGTCGTGCAGGCGTCGGTGAAGGAGCCGGTCCTGGACGTGTCGATCGCGGGCGGCGCGAAGGTGGCGGGCGGTGTCCAGTTCGCCTCCACGACCGACTACCAGCTGGTCGACCCCGGCAAGTGGACGCTGCGGCTCACCCCGCCGAGCGTGACCACCGCCGCGACCACGGTCACCGCCCCGCTGCAGGCCGGCAGCGTCTACTCGCTGATCGTCCTGGACGGCAAGAACGGCCTCACCGCCCAGCTGCGCACCGACGCGACCAGCAACGGCGTGCCCGCGGGCGGCGTCGACACGGGCGCCGGCGGCACCGCGGCCGACCCGGACCGCACCGGCCTCTGGCTGACGTTCGGCTCCGCCGCGCTGCTGGTGGTCCTCGCCTCGGCCGGCCTGCTGGTCCTGCGCCGCCGCCACCGGGTCCCGACCCAGCTCTGACGCACCGGGGAACGGCACATGGTCAGGTCCGCGGGCCGGGTCGTCCGGCACCGCACGCCGCGGCGCCGGACCCTGACCCTCGTCGCCTGCGTCCTCGCGCTCGCCGCGCCGGTCTTCACCGGCGCGGCGACGCTCGTCGGCCGCCGGATCGACATCGACGCCGGCGAGTCGACCTGGATCGTCCCGCACCGCATCGACCTGGACCTGCCGGGCGAGTCGGGGCAGGACACGCCGCCGACCCGGCTGCGGATCGCGTCGCTCGGGGTCGACACCGGCCTCGAGTCCCTCCAGGTCGACCCGAAGGGCGAGTTGCAGAGCCCCAAGGTGTACGACGAGGCCGGCTGGTTCGCCGCCGGCACCGTCCCGGGCGACCCGGGCCCCGCGGTCCTCGCCGGCCACGTCGACTCCCGCACCGGCCCGGCGGTCTTCTACAAGCTGCACGAGCTGAAACCCGGCGACCGGGTCGAGGTCCAGCGCGCCGGCGCGTGGCTCACGTTCAAGGTGACGGCCCGCGAGCACTACGAGAAGGCCAGGTTTCCCAGCGCCAAGGTCTACGGCCCGACGCCGCTGCCGGAGCTGCGGCTCATCACCTGCGGTGGCGAGTTCGACACCGCTCGGCACTCCTACCGCGAGAACGTGGTGGTCTACGCGGTGCTGAGCTGAGGCTCGGCGGGCGGGGAAAGTTTAAGGTCGGTGTGCCAGGTCGCCTCGCGGCGATAGGCGCATCACGGCTCCAGCCGAACGGTATTCCGTGAAGGCAGTGTGGTGAGGCCCGGGGACACACAGCACACCGACTCACCAAACAGTAGCGCGCCCACCACCCGCCGTCCCGTGATCTGCGTCTCTCACCACAAGGCCGGCCCCACAGCAAGGCCGTCTCCCACAGCGAGACCGCCAGGCCGGGCTCTCAGAGCAGGGCCGAGGACCGCCACAGGCGCTTGGCCGGGCCGGCGACGAGACCGAGCTCCTGCAGGTACGTCGTGATCCGCTCGGCGGACCAGCGCAGCGTCTCCCGGAACGCGGGGTTGCGCCACGCCGCCGCGCGGGCCTCGGCCGGGTCGAGGCCGACCGCCGCGTACGCCCCCGGGTGGATCAGCGAGTGGGTGACGGTCCAGGCGGCCCGCCCGATCATCAACCGCGAGTAGGCCAGGCTGATCGGGCCGGCGCCGGCGACCTGCCGGGCCAGCTCGTCGCGGGCGTAGCGGATGTGCCGGGCCTCCTCCACGACGTGGATCCGCGACACCATCCGCACCAGCGGCTGGAGGCTGTCGTCGGCCATCGCCTCGCGCTGCAGGGCGTCCAGGATCTCCTCGGCGATGAGCGCGGCGGCGAAGGTCTGCACGCCGCCGGCGGTCGCGCCGAGGTACTTGCCCAGCGCCCGCTCCAGCGGTGCGGGCCGGTACGCGGGGGTGCCGAACGCCTCGATCATCCGGGCGAACATGATGGAGTGGCGGCACTCGTCGCCGATCTCGGTGAGCGCGTACTGCACGTGACCGGTCCGCGGATCCTGGTCGCTGACGTGGCGCAGCAGCAGCCGCATGAGCAGCATCTCGAACCAGATGCCGACGCTGGCGATGCTCGCGACCTCGTGCTTGGACAGCTCGACGCGCTGCTCGCGGGTGAGCCCGTCCCACAACGGGGTGCCGGCCAGCGACAGCCGGTGCTCGGGCGCGTACATGCGGCCGGGGTCGAGCGGCGCCCGCCAGTCGATGTCCACGTCAGGGTCGTAGGAGGTGCCGGCGGAGATCTTCAGCAGCCGCGCCGCGGTCGCCTCGCGCGCCGCCTGAAGGGTGTCGGTCGTCGGCATCGCAGCTCCCTTGACGGCTCCGGCAGGACTTGGTACTCATCAGTACCATGCCTGAGGAACCGCGACCGGTCAAGGCCGAGCTGCTCGTCGACGGCGCCGCCCACGCCGTTGAGCTGCACCTGAGCGGGCACTTCCAACCGCTGGACGGCCGCTACCACTGGGGCGGGCGGATGACCGGCGGTCCGGCGGTGCCGGCGCTGGTGCGGGCAGGCCGCCGCGACGTGCTGCTGCGGTGCGCGCCCGATGACGCCGTGCCGGCCCGCCTGCTGGAGATCGACCCGTGGGGCAACGTCCGCTTCGGCGGGACCGGCGCTCCGCCGTGCACCATGGAATGAAGGGAAGGAAGCCCGGACTCCATGGAACGCGGCGAAGGAAACCCGATGGGACGGCGGCGGAAACGTCGGGCGCCACGCCTCGGCCGGGCCCTCGGCAGCTGGCGGGCTGCTCGCGGAGGGTGGTCGTCGGTGTGGCGCCCGGTTGACGCGGTCCCGGTGCTGCGGTTCGCGGTCGGTGGCTGTGCCGTGGGGCGCCCCGCTGGCAACTGCGGGGCCGGCCCGTGGGCGGTTGCGAGGTCAGCGCCCCGCGAGCAGCCGGCTGACGGCGTTGTCGACGTCCAGGTGGTCCGTCTCGTGCCCGCGCGGCACGACGCTGTACGTCCGGCGCAGGAACCGCACCAGCACGCTGCGTGGGACCTCGAACAGTGCGTTGCCGTCCGGCGAGGACAGTGCCAGTGCGACGAAGTCGCCGCGCGGGCCGTTCCAGGGCCAGACCCGGACGTCGCCGATGCCGGCGGGCTCGTCCAGGCCGGTGAAAAGCAGCTCACGCGCGAAGGACCAGCTGACCGGCTCGCCTCCCGCCGACTCGGCGTGGAAGAGGACGTGGACCGCGTACGGGTCGTTCGGGTCGTAGCGCAAGCTGGCTCGCACCGGCAATGCAGTCGCGTCGGGCGCGACGAGTCGTAGGGATGTCTCGACCTCGACGGTCGATGGTCGGATAGCGCTCATGTCGTACTCCCCCCGGCACCGCTGCGGAGCATGCCGTGCCCCGCCTCTCTTATGTTGAGGCGATTCCCAGTGTTACGCGTAGTGATTCTACGATCTCACTCTGTAGTGTTTCTGGGCCCGATTTGCCGTCAACCGAACAACGTGCGCGCGATGTCCGGTTTTCAGTGCGTGACCGGGGTCCTTGACGTGACGTGTGGGCCGTACGTCAATTCATTCGGGTAACGTCCAGTGGTTCGTGGGAGTGACGGGTTATCCAGTGATGGGAACGGAAATTGCGCGACAGTGAGGCGGACGGGTCGGGCGTTACGCCTGATTCCGGACGGCTTGGCTCTCCCCAGGGTGACTTCCGGCGTGTCGCTGCGCCGGACCTGGCCGTCGGAGCGGGTAGTGAGCCCGAAGCCGACCTGCGGGGCGCTCTCGGGCCCGGTGGCCGGTGGCGGCGGATCGCCGACCGGTTGCTGGGCTGGCGGGAGCGTCTCTACGCGACGCGGATCGGCCGCTTCGGCGTGAAGATCGTGGTCGCGTTCGCCGGCACGCTGGTCATCGCCGTCGGCGTGGTGCTGCTGCCGTTGCCGGGGCCGGGATGGCTCGTCATCCTCGGCGGGCTGGCGATCCTGGCGATGGAGTTCCACTGGGCGCGGCGGCTGTTGAAATTCACGAAACGGCAGTTGCAGCGCTGGACCCGCCTGGTACGGGAGGGTTCCTGGCTGGTGCGGATCGTCTCCGTCGGAGGACTGCTGCTCGTCGTTGGTGCGGCGTTGCTGCTGTCGCTCCGGATGCTCGCCTGACTTCACGACAGCGATCATGCGAGCGCCGGGGATGAGGCAAGCACATCCGGGCGGGGTGACTCGGCGGCCGCGGTTCGCCGACCTTAACCGATTGTGCGCGTTTCATGTTGTATGCGTTTCGTGACGGTCTGATTCAGCGACGGGTGAGCGAAAACGGTACGGTGGGAGTAATGTCGCCCCGATCGGGGCGTACTATCCCGCTGAGTATCTTGGTTCGTGTCCAAATGATGCGGCACGCACGTGTCGGTGATGCGGCACGCATTGGCAGCACCTGAAGAAAGGCCACCCATGGCGAAACGCGTCATCCACGAGCTGATCGACGACATCGACGGCAAGCCCGCCGCCGAGAGCATCGTGTTCGCGCTCGACGGCGTGCAGTACGAGATCGACCTGTCCGCGTCCAACGCGGCGAAGCTCCGCGACGCAGTCGCCCCGTTCGTCGCCGCCGCGACGAAGATCGGGCGGGGCGGCGTGGTGAGCACCGTGCGCGGCCGCGAGGTGCGCGGCCGGGGCGTCACCCGCGGCGACCGCGACCAGAACCGTGCCATTCGGGAATGGGCGCAGGCCAAGGGTATCGACGTTTCCGACCGGGGCCGGATCAAGCAGGACGTGGTGGACCGCTACCACGCCGAGGCCGGCCGCTAAACACGATCAACCGGCTGCGGATCAGCACTGGATCAGCGCCGGATTTCCACGGGTTGAGAAACCGGTCGATGCAGTGTCGCATTCCGGTGAAAGCGCGAACGAGCCGCGGCCCCAACGGGGTCGCGGCTCGATCACAAAATGCGGCTGAGTGTCGCGCCCGGATGGACGGTGCACGGCAGCAACCGCTGCACGGCACCACCGCCCTCGATCGTCTCGGTCAGCTGGTCCACGGCCTGCCAGCCCATTTCCCGGCGCGGAATCCGCAGCCCGGTGATGCTCCCGTCGACCGGCGCCAGGCCGCTGGGCTCGCCGAGTGCCACCACCGACAGGTCCCCGGGCACCGCCAGCCCCCGCTCCCGGGCCGCCGCGACCAGCGCGGCCGCGTCGGCGTACTCCTCCAGGAACACGGCCGTGAGCCGCTCCCGCTCGATCGCGTCCAGCCATCCGGTCGACGGCGGCGGCAGGTGTACGACGGCCGCCGGGCCGGCGGAGAAGAAGCCCCGGAGCCGGTCGGCGTGCGACTCCGCGGGCCCACCGGTCCCCAGGTAGCCGATCCGGGCGTGTCCGAGCCCGGTGGCCCGCTCGACCAGCGCCGCCACCGCCGCGGGGTAGTCGGCGCCCACGTAGGGGACCGGCCCACCGGCGTCGTCGCGACGGCCGACGGACACGAACGCGTGCCCCTCGCCGACGAGCCGGGCCAGGTCGTCGCGGTCGACCCGCCGCCCGAGCAGGATCGTGCCGTCGGCGATCCCGATCCGGCTGTCGGCGTGGAAGATCCGCCGGCTGTCGGCCCGCGACGTGAAGAGCAGCAGGTCGCAGCCGACCTGCTCGGCCCGCTGCTCGATGCCGACGAGGAACGGGTGGTAGAAGTCCGCCGCCGTGCTCGGGAACACCGGCTCGTAGGTGAACACCCCCAGGATCCGGTTCCGCCCCGAGACGAGCCGCCGCGCCACCGGGTCGGCGACGTAGCCGGTGGCGCGGATCGCGTCGAGCACCCGTTGCCGGGGTGGCGGCCGGAGCCCGCCCGCGGCCCCCCGGGGGGGGGTTGTCGCCCGCCCCCACCGCGCCCGGCGCACCCCCCGCCAAC